>SLQN01000447.1 GCA_007131465.1 Paracoccaceae bacterium | reverse complement strand
ATCTCCCTGGGCCGCGACAGTACGCTATTCCGGCCCGCTGGCCGGACACGGCCTCGTGATCATTCTGGAGCCGGGCGAGGACATGCTCCTTGTGCTTGCCGGATTGGGAGACACTCTTGTGCAGGCCGGAGAGATCGTGCCGCGCGGCGCGCCTCTGGGAAGCATGCCCGCGGCGCAATCGCCCGAAATCACCCCTGGCAGCCGCACCCAAACACTCTATTTTGAGTTGCGAGAAGGGGGAAACCCCATTGACCCAGAACCCTGGTTCGCATTGAGTGGGCGCTGAACCGCTGTGAATGACAGCGCGGTGCCATGCAATATGGCGGGGAAGAACAGGAAATCGGTATGAATAGATATGTGATGGCAGGTCTCGGTGGTGTGCTGGGCGGGGCAATTCTTGCGACCCAGCTTGCCGGGCCGTTGCTGGCGCAGGAACGTCTGCGGTCGAATTCCGTGTATGAACAGCTCGACCTGTTCGGCGAAGTGTTCGAGCGTATCCGCAACCAGTATGTCGACGAGCCCGAGACGGCGAAACTGATCGAGGCGGCCATCAACGGGATGTTGATGTCGCTGGATCCGCATTCCGGCTACATGCCACCGGATGATTTCGATGACATGCGCACCCAGACCCGCGGCTCTTTCGGGGGGCTTGGTATTGAGGTGACGCAGGAAGAAGGTTTCATCAAGGTCGTCACGCCGATGGATGGCACGCCTGCGGACAAGGCCGGGGTCGAGCCAGGCGATCTGATCACCCATGTCGATGGCGAGGCGCTGATGGGCCTGACATTGCAGCAGGCTGTCGAAATGATGCGCGGACCGGTGGGGTCCGAGATCATCATCACCGTCATCCGCGACGGGGTGTCGGAACCGTTCGATCTGTCGATCATCCGCGACACCATCCGGTTGCAGGCCGTGCGCGTGCGCACCGAGGGCGATATCGTGATCCTGAGGGTAACGACGTTCAACGAGCAGACATTCCCGAACTTGCGCGATGGGTTGAGTGAGGCGATTGCAGACCTTGGCGGGATGGAAAGCCTTGGTGGCGTGGTGCTGGACATGCGCAATAATCCCGGCGGGTTGCTGACTCAGGCTATCCGGGTATCCGATGCGTTTCTGGAACAGGGAGAAATCGTTTCCACCCGTGGGCGTGACGAAGGCGCCGGCGAACGCTTCAATGCGCAATCGGGCGATCTGATCGACGGCAAGCCCCTTGTCGTGCTGATAAATTCGGGTTCGGCCTCGGCCTCGGAAATCGTTGCGGGCGCGTTGCAGGACCACCGCCGCGCAATCGTGGTGGGCACGCGCAGTTTCGGCAAAGGGTCGGTGCAGACCGTGATGCCGCTGCGCGGCGATGGCGCGATCCGTCTGACGACGTCGCTCTATTACACGCCGTCGGGGCGCTCGATCCAGGCGCTGGGCGTCTCGCCCGATATCGTGGTGGAGCAACCACGTCGCCAGCCTATTGAAGAGGATGTCGCGGAAGAACAGCCCCCCCGCACACGGTCGGAAAATGACCTGCGCGGGCGTCTGGACAATCGGGACATGTCGGAAGACCAGCGTCGCCTGATGGAAGAAGAACGGCGCAAGGCGGAAGATGTGGCACGTCTGCGTGAAGAGGATTATCAGCTTGCCTATGCTCTGGACATCCTGCGCGGCCTGACCGCCCTGCGCGGGCAGCCATGACATCAGGGCAGCCGGGCGATCTGCCCTATCGCCCCTGTGTGGGCGTAATGCTGATCAATGCGCAAGGGCTGATCTTTGCGGCCCAGCGGATCGACAGCGCGCAACCTGCCTGGCAAATGCCCCAAGGGGGCATCGAGGCGGGCGAGAACCCCGGCATGGCCGCCCTACGCGAGCTGGAAGAGGAAATCAGCGTTACGCCTGATCTGGTCGCACCGCTCGCGGAGACCCGCGACTGGCTTCGCTACGACCTGCCGCCAGATATTGTCCCGACCATCTGGAACGGACAGTATCGGGGCCAGAAACAGCGCTGGTTCCTGATGCGTTTTCAGGGGCACGATGACCAGATCAACATTGCCACAGGCCATCCTGAATTCTCCGAGTGGCGCTGGATCACGGCGCAGGACATGCTGGCCGCCATCGTCCCCTTCAAGCGCGACCTCTATGCGCAGGTGATCGACGAATTCGCAGACTGGCTGGCCTGAGATGCGGCCTGATAAGGGGGGGGGCGTCAGTCCGGCGCACTTCGGGTCAACATCGTCGTCCCAAACAGATAATCGCAGATGCCCTGGCGGTAGGGCGTCGCAATTATCATGACGAAAGAAATAAACTGCACTGGCAGAACAACGTATTGCCCCAGATGGATCAGGCTGTATCTGAAGGCCATCGCTGCGTCGGGCATGTCACCGTCCAGCTTGCGCCATTTCAGCGTCATGACCATCATGCCCGGTGTCGCCCCGTAGCGCGCCAGCATGGCCGTCCGATAGCCGAGGAATGTCATGGCGAAGGTAGAGAACATAAATGGGTTTGTAATGTCGAAATCGCGGATCAAGATTCTTGTGAATAGCCCCAGTATGATCGTGACAGGAACCCAAGCCACGCTTGTGGCAATCACGTCCAGAATCACGGCAATCGCACGTTTCAAGGGGACGTATTCATAAAACTCGGGCTGTAGTCGTGGATCGGGCAGCGTCATCCGTGACGGTCCTCGTGCATCGCGTGTAAAAAAGCAATACGCCCCGGCAGAGGTCTCACGCGGGGCATGGGGTGAGAGAAATCTTTCTAATGGCATTCTTGGCCTTGTCATCGCGCAGCAGAAATGTGGCGCGTGTGCCACCCCGCATACTGCCATGATCCTTCGCCTAGTCCGGCGCAATAGTATGCAGCATGGTTGTGCCAAACAGGTAGTCATGCAGCCCTTGCCGATAAGGCGAAATCAGGATCATGACAATCGACGCAATCTGAAGCGGAAATATGGTCCATATCGCCGCATGTATGGCGCTATAGCCCAGTGCTGCGGTCGCGTCCGGCTCTCGCCCGTCGAGTTGCCGCCATTTCAGGGCGGTCAGCATCATCCCCAGTGTCGCCCCGTAGCGCGCAAGCATCACCGTGCGATAGCCGATGGAGACCATCGCGAACAGGACCGGCAGAAAAAACGCGCCAATAAACAGCGTCAACGCCAGCCCCACCAGCGTCAGCACAAGTGTGACCACCAGATCAACCACCCAGGCCAGCGCGCGCTTGATGGGCACGTCGCGGTAGAATTCGGGGTGCAGTTCCGGGTCGGGCAGGGTCATTCCACAAAATCCGCAAGCTGGGCGTCTGCAAGGGACATAAGCGCTTGCGGGGCGATTGAAAAGACATGGCGCGGGGTGCCGGCTGCGGCCCAGACCTGATCGAATGCCATCAGGCGCGGGTCGATCCAGGTGGGGGAAGGCGACAGATGCCCGACCGGGGCAACGCCGCCGATGGCAAAACCTGTCACCGCGCGCACAAGATCCGCATCCGCCCGGCCCAAGGTTTCGCCAGCCAGCGCCGAGGCCTTCTCGGGACAGATGCGATTGCCGCCCGCGGTCAGGAACAGCCGGATCGTGCCCGAACCCGCACCGCAGAAGATGATCGACTTGACGATCTGGTCCAGCGCGCAGCCGCAGGCCAGTGCGGCAAGCTCTGCCGTGCGTGCAGGGCCTGCCTCGAATATCGTGTCAGGCAAGTCTGCATCCTGAAGCACGCGGGCCACGCGTTTGAGGGATTTGCTCATGGCCTAGTCAAGGCTGTCCAGAACATCGCCCAATGTGCCGATCAACTGGTCGATATGGGCTTTCTCGATGATCAGCGGCGGCGACATTGCGATGATGTCGCCAGTGGTGCGGATCATGACGCCCTTTTCATAGGCCCGCAGGAAGGCGGAAAACGCCCGCTGCGTCGGCGCGCCCGCGATTGGTTCCAGTTCGACTGCTCCGATCAGGCCCATATTACGGATATCGATGACATGCCTGCGCCCCTTCAGGGAATGCACCGCCTCTTCCCAATAGGGCGCGATTTCGGCGCAACGTTCGAACAGACCTTCCTCGCGGTAGGTTTCCAGCGTCGCCAGACCTGCCGCCGAGGCCATCGGGCTGCCGGAATAGGTGTAGCCGTGAAACAGCTCGATCAGATGTTCGGGGCCGGTCATGAAGGCATCGTGGATGGCAGGCGTGGTCAGCACCGCGCCCATCGGGATAACCCCGTTGGTCAGCCCCTTGGCGCAGGTGATCATGTCGGGCATGACATCGAAATGCTGCGCGGCAAACGGGCTGCCCAGACGGCCGAACCCGGTGATCACCTCATCAAAGATCAGCAGGATGCCGTGCTTCGCCGTGATCTCGCGCAGGCGCTGCAGATAGCCCTTGGGCGGCAGCAACACGCCTGTCGAGCCTGCGACAGGTTCCACGATCACAGCGGCAATGGTTTCGGAACCGTGAAGTGCCACGATGCGTTCCAGTTCGTCCGCCAGATATGCGCCATGTTCGGGCTGGCCCTTTGACCACTGGTTCTGCGGGATATGCGTATGCGGCAGGTGATCGACCCCGGCCAGCATCGCCCCGAAATGGCGCCGGTTATTGACGATGCCACCGACCGAGATGCCGCCGAAATTCACCCCGT
>SLQN01000186.1 GCA_007131465.1 Paracoccaceae bacterium | reverse complement strand
CCGATGAAGAACAGGAAGGACGCAAAGCTGATGAAAGCCCCGATCGAGCTGACATAGTTCCAAAGCGCATAGGCTTCCGGGTAGTCGATATAGCGGCGTGGCATGCCCTGACGGCCAAGGAAGTGCTGCGGGAAGAAGGTCAGGTTGGAGCCGATGAACATTGTCCAGAAATGCAGCTTTCCAGCCCATTCCGGGTACTGGCGCCCCGACATCTTGCCCAGCCAGAAATAGATCCCGGCAAACAGCGCAAAGACGGCCCCCAGCGACATAACATAGTGGAAATGCGCCACCACATAGTAGGTGTCATGATAGATGCGATCAATTGGCGCCTGGCTGAGCACAAGCCCTGTTACCCCGCCCGTCGTGAATAGGAACAGAAACCCGAAAGCCCAGAGCATCGGCGTCTCGAAACTGACCGAACCCTTCCACATCGTGGCGATCCAGCTAAAGATCTTGATGCCCGTCGGCACGGCGATCACCATTGTCGCCATCATGAAATAGGTCTGCTGCGTCAGGGACATGCCGACCGTGTACATGTGGTGGGCCCAGACGATGAAGCCCAGCACCGCAATCGCGATCATCGCCCAGACCATCGGAAGATAGCCGAAGATCGGCTTGCGCGAGAAGGTCGCGATCACATGGCTGATGATCCCGAAGCCCGGCAGGATGATGATATAGACCTCCGGGTGGCCGAAGAACCATAGGATGTGTTGATAAAGGACAGGATCACCCCCGCCCGCCGGGTCGAAAAAGGCTGTGCCGAAATTCCGGTCGGTCAGCAGCATGGTGATGGCCCCGGCCAGAACAGGCAGCGCCAGAAGGATCATCCATGCCGTGATGAAGACCGACCACGCAAACAGCGGAACCTTGAACAACGTCATGCCGGGCGCGCGCATGTTCAGGAAGGTGGTGATGATGTTGATCGCACCCAGGATCGACGATGCGCCCGAGACATGGACCGCGAAGATCGCGAGATCCATCGAATAGCCCGCCTCGTTGGTCGAGAGCGGCGGGTAGAGCACCCATCCTACGCCCGAGCCAAGTTGCCCGTTGCCCCCCGGCGACAGAACCGATGCCACGGCCAGCGCAGAGCCTGCCACGAACAGCCAGTAGCTGAGGTTGTTGAGCCGGGGGAACGCCATGTCCGGTGCGCCGATCTGCAATGGCATGAAATAGTTGCCAAAGCCCCCGAACAGCGCCGGGATCAGCACGAAGAACATCATCAGGATGCCATGCGCCGTGACCAGCACGTTCCAGATATGGCCATTCGGCGTGCAGTCGTCCTGCGCGGTAAAGCTTGCGCCTTCCATGCACATGTACTGCACGCCCGGCTCCATCAGCTCCATGCGCATGTAGACCGAGAAGGCTACCGCGATGAAGCCGACGATCCCGGCCGTGAACAGGTAAAGGATACCGATATCCTTGTGGTTCGTGGACATGAACCAGCGGGTGAAGAAGGACCGTGTGTCCTCGTGCCCGTGATCATGGGTGGCTGCATCGGCCATTGGCTACTCCAGTTCCCGATTCCTGTCGCGTTGGTCGCGACTGTTGTCGTCCCGCGAGGCAACTGCTTGCCTCCCATTTGCGTTCCGCGCCTGCCGTTCCGGTCGCATGGTCGGATTTCACACAGCGATGTGTGGCGCGGTCTCTTTTGCTTTTAGAAGGTGAGTTTTCGCAGGGCAATGCTTCAAGTGTCGCAGGGGCGATATTTTTGACCTGGATCAAGGCACGGCCAGCGCATTGCACCCCTGCGCCTGCAAACCGATCATGGCCGGTCACAGGGTCAACGGATCTGGACGTCGTGGATATAGGGGCCGATGTTATTCGCTTCGCCGGTCGCCACCAGACGCAGTGCATTGCTGCCATCCCCGGAACCACCTGCGAATGTGAAGTCGTATCTTGTCATCGTGCTGCTCGACAGGTCGACCTGCCCCACCAGTTCCCCGCCGAAATAGACATCAATCCCCTTGTTGCCAGCGGGAATCGCGGCATTGAAGGAGACAGAGTATTCCTGCCCGGCAGTCAGCCCTTCAACGATCCGACCCAATGACAACAGGCCGGGCGAGGCGTCCATGTCGATCATGTTGCCGCCATCGGGCGAGACGACGCCCTGATGACCTGACGTCTTTATTTCAATCTGATGTCCGGTCTCTGACGTCCAGCCGTCGAAAGACCCATACGCAATCCAGCCCCATGGGGCTTCTTGCAGCCCGTCTACATTGTTGAAACCGGAGAGGTAAATGCTGGCGCTGTTGACCGCGCCGGATAGGGCAGTGCGGATATTCGCGGCAAGCGCCGATGACCCGTCCGAGACCGCCACAACTGTGGCGATTCCCATTCCGGTCACTGCGGCTGTCAGCACCACCCAGTCAACAGTCACAGCACCGCTTTCGGCCTTCAAAAACTCCTTCATCGAAATACTCCACGCCTAACGGTCTTGGAAATCCAGCATGACTAACGCAAACTTAACACCAAGTATTTCGCGCGGAAATCCGGCAAATTTAGGGCATCGGGGCAACAAGTGATCCCATCCTTTTGTCGAAGGTCCGCATCAGCGCGACATCGACATCCGCCATCGTGACAGGCAAGCCCAGATCGACAAGCGATGTGACACCATGCCCTTGAATGCCGCAAGGCACGATCCCGGTGAAATGTTCGAGGTCAGGTTCGACATTGATGGCGATGCCGTGAAAACTGACCCAGCGGCGCAGCTTGATGCCGATCGCGGCAATTTTGTCCTCGCGCGGTTGCCCATCGGGAAGGGGAGGCTTTTCGGGTCGGGCAACCCAGACGCCGACCCGGCCCGCCCGCCGTTCGCCTGTCACGCCGAACTCGCCCAGTGTCGCGATGACCCAGGCTTCCATCGCCTGCACGAAGCACCGGACATCGCGCCCGCGCCGATTCAGGTCCAGCATGGCATAGACCACCCGCTGCCCCGGCCCGTGATAGGTATATTGCCCCCCACGCCCGGCCAGATGGACCGCAAACCGCCCCGGGTCTTTCAGATCAGCAGGGTCGGCGCTTGTGCCGGCTGTATAAAGCGGCGGGTGCTCCAGCAGCCATATCGCCTCTGGGGCGGTCCCTGCCGAGATCTGCGCGACGCGCGTTTCCATGTCGCGCAGCGTTTGCTGGTAGTCCGCCAGACCAGGCAGATGCGTCCATTCAGGATCAGGGGGCGTGTTTGTCATCTCTCGCCTGTCGCAAAAGGGGTTTGCCGGTTTGCATCCCTTTAGCGGCAACGCCGCGCAAGTGCCAGCGTGGCGCATGGGGGCCACGCCTGTGGGTCTGCGGAATTTTTCTTTTTCCCTCTTCACATCATTCATGCGAGTCAGTAAAGACCCGGTTATCTGATCACGGGCGGTCGTGGCGGAATTGGTAGACGCGCAGCGTTGAGGTCGCTGTGGGGTAACTCCCGTGGAAGTTCGAGTCTTCTCGACCGCACCAATTTTAATTCTTAAATCGTTGATAACCGGACGTTTTCTCACGGACCGCTTCGCAGCACGTCATATGGCCCGCCAGTCAGGGGCCAAGGGTGTTGAAGCGTTTCGGCTTTAACCTGACACATACCCTGCAGCATGAAGGTGGTTCCAGCACTCTTCCGGTGTGAACATGCTGCAGATGTCGCCGAAGGCGTTGAATGGATCGGTGGAGGTGTGTGCGCCGACTTGGCGCAGGTGTGCTTTCAGCTTTGCGAATATGAGAAGGTGAACGCCATGCGTTCGACAGAGCCCGCGATTGTGCTCGATCAGGTTCAGGTCGCACCGTCGTCTTGCTCTGCTTCAGTGGCAACCCGCAGACGCCGAACACTGACATTGCGACCGCTTGCGTGCGCGCCAGTCAAAACGCCGCCCGATCATGGCCGCTTTGGAATAGCGCCGCTTTTTGACCGCCGTGCGGCGTGGCACTTCGGCGCCGCAAAACCATCGGATTAACCAAAGCCGCGTCAGGCATTGCTCAAAATCTGCTTTTCTGTCATGCTACGACATCAAATTGTAGATGGAGGGCGCATTGATCGAACCAGTCAGCCCTCCACGCGTCCTGACAGGCATCGACGGGCTGGACCGGATCCTGCAAGGGGGGATCCCCCGCGGCGGTCTTTACCTCATCGAAGGCGAGCCGGGCTCTGCCAAGACAACCTTGGCGTTGCAATACCTTTTGAAGGGCATTGCCAGCGGGGAACCCGGCCTTCTGATTTCGCTTTCCGAGACCAAGGCCGAACTTGTGACCTTTGCCGCGTCGCATGGTTGGTCACTTGCCGAAATCGACATCTTGGACCTCTCCGACATGCGGCGGATCATGGGTGCGCAGGGCGCTCAAACCGTGTTCCACTCTTCGGAGGTGGAGTTGATGGAGGCGATAAAGCTGATCAGAGATCGGATCGCCACGACCAGGCCCAAGCGGATCGTGATTGACAGCCTGTCCGAGTTTCGGCACCTGGCAGGTGACGACGCGACCTATCGGCTGAATATGGACGCTCTGAAGCTTTACCTGATCGATGACGAACGAACCGTCGTGTTGGTGGATACACTATCCTCTCCTGACAATTTCGCGCTGCATACGATGGTTCATGGAGTGATCAACCTGAGCTTTTCAGCGCCAGAGGTGG
>SLQN01000420.1 GCA_007131465.1 Paracoccaceae bacterium | reverse complement strand
CTCTGGCGATCTCGTCGATGGCCGCACCGTTGGAGACATGGACAATGACGATGGGAACATCGACGACCTCGGCCAGCGTGAGGGCCCGGTGGGTCGCTTCCCGTTCGGCGGCGACCGGTCGCGTCGTGGCATGCGCGCGCGGTGCGATATCGCCCGCGTCCGCCGCGCGGGCCGCGAGGAACGCGATGACATCCTCGTTCTCGCAATGAACCATGACTTTCGCGCCATGGCGCCGTGCGACTTCCATCGTCGCGAGGATCCCGGCATCGTCGAGGCGCATCGCCTCATAGGTCATGAACACCTTCACTGATCGCTGCCCATCCTCGATCAGTGCGGGCAACTCCTGGCCGAGCACCTGCGGCGTCGGATCGGTGATGATCATGTGAAAGCCGAAATCGACATGCGCGCCCTCGGCCTTTTGGCGATAGTCATGGAACGCGGCGGCAAGCGACTGCCCGCGTTCCTGCAGGCAGAAGGGCATCACCGTCGTGTTGCCGCCGAAGGCCGCAGCCCGTGTGGCGCTGTCGAAATCGTCCGCCATCACGATGCCAGGCCCGGAGGGTTGCGCGATATGGACGTGGCTGTCGATGCCGCCGGGCAGGACGTAGCGTCCGGCCGCGTCGATGACCCGCGTCGCGCCGCCCATGTCGCCGCCGATCTGCACGATCCGGCCGTCACGGATCCCGATATCCGCCTTGAATACGTCCGCAGCGGTTGCAACCGTGCCATTGGCAATAACGAGGTCGTATGGCATGCAAGTTCCTTTCAGGCGTTGATAAGGTCGAGGTCGCGCTTGTCCCGGCACAGGTAGGCAAGGCCTATTGCGAGCGTCAGGACAAGGTATATCACGCCGGTGAGCGACCGAAAGCGGTGCAACTCGGCGTCGTCCACCGTCAGCACTTCAGCCGCGCCTTCGGTGATCGGGCTGACTGGTGAATCGGTGATGGCAATCACTTCGTGGCCAGCGGCGCGCGCGGTCGACGTGGCGTCGATCGTGGTCTGCGCATAGGGGGGACGCTGATCGAAACCAGCAGATCACCTGACCGCATGACGGCAACCTGATCCGAAGCGAGGCTACCTGTGCCGGTGATCTGGATTGCCTGGACACGTGCCCAGCGCAACACGTAAGAGTAAGAGGCCACCGGGAATGATCGGTCCAGCCCGATAAGGTGCACGGTTCGTGCTGCCAGGTTCCGGTCGATGGCCGCATCGAGCGGAAGCTCGCCGAGTCTATCGCCCAGATGCGCGAGAGAGGCACTGTTGGCCCGGCAGAATGATTGCCCGACCGCACGCATGTCGGTGGGGTCGTGAACGACTTCATCCCCCTGGCTGTGGGAAATTCTCTCTGAGAGTGACGCCGGGTAGGCCTCGTGCAGGGGCGCGCGGAACAGCTTCTGCATGTCCGAAAAACCGTCAAATCCCATCGCCTTTGCCAGTCTGACGAAGATAGACGGAGTGAACTGCGATTTGCGGGCCATCACCGACAGGGTTTCCAGCGCCACGATCCACTGGTTTTCCAGCACCCAGGCCCCGGCTTCGAGCATCCGGTTCGTGAAAAGATGACGTTCGTTCAGAAGGCGCGCCCGGAACGCCTCGACGCACTGCGGCTTGTCGGTTTCCTCCGGATCGGTGCGCGTGTCAGCCATCGGCGCGTGCTCCGGGACGTATGCAGCAGGTGAACATCTCTTGGTCGTGCCTCCGTTTCGATGCGCAGGGCCCTAAAACAGAACCACCCCGTCGCACTTCGCAAGCGCGGTATGGAAGAAGATTGCAGTCCCGGCAACTGCAACAATCGGGCCTTGGTCAATGAACATGACGCGGTTCGCGACATTGGAGCATTTTTCGTTACGCCGCCTGGCTGCGCAGGCTTTCGAACCGCTCGATCAGCCGGTCCATTTCCTGGAGCGTGTTGTAATGCACCGCTCACACCCGGATGACCCCGTCCGGGTCGCCGAGAGCGAGCGCCTTCACCAGCCGCTTCGAATGAAAGTCGCCGAAACGGATACCGATACCTGAAGGGTCCACCACTTCAACGGTTTCGCGCGAGGACTGCCCCGCGATCTCGCAAGGAATCGTCGGCACCCGCGCGTGACGGTCCGACGATGGATCGCCCACGATGGTCACGTCCTGGCGACTGCGCAGATACCCTGATCGAAGGCGCATATCTCACCGAGGTATTCCGTTCAGGCATCGAGGCGATCAATCGCAACCAGGTGCTTAGCGCCCGCAGTATTGGCCTGAGTGCCTGGCAGGCAATGCGCCTGGTGGTGCTCGCACAATCCGTGCGGATCGTTCCGCCGGACTACTCCAACCTGCTGATTGGCCTGATGAAGCGCACGGCGGAGACCTCCGTCATCGCGATTGCCGAGATTCTCAAGGTCGCTCAGGACCTACAGTCCCAGTATGTGAATGCCACCCCGCTGATCGTGGGCGCGCTACTGTCCATGGTCGTGCAGTTCCCGATGACGCGGATTGCGTCGCGGCTTGAAAAGGCGCGGCCGGGAATCTGAATCAGCGTCGCAGTCTCGATCCGGGTGCGGGCTATCACAGTGGCGCGTCCGCCGGTCTGCACACCACACGACACCGAGGTGATGTGTCGAGTTTTTTGGGTGGCGCGCGCGGCACAAGGGCGCCAACACCAGATCGGCGGGATCGGCTTTCAGCACCGCTATGACGAAGCGTCCGAGGTCAGTCGGGTGCTGAAGGCCATCGATGTCAAGGAGCGCAGACTGGCCCCCGCGCGAGACAGCGCGCTATGCTTGCAGCGCCGATTCGATGGATTGCCACAGCACCGCCACGGGTTCGATCCCCACTGATATACGAATGAAGCCTTCTGCCACATCGTCGCCCCAGCGGGCGCGGCGCTCGGCGGCCGTGTGGACCCCGCCAAAGCTGGTTGCCTGCTCGATCAGCGGACAGCGCGCAAGGAAGGTTTCCGCTGTGGCTGCATCGGTCAGTTCAAAGCCGATCAGGAAGCCGCCGTTGGCCATTTGCCCGCCCACCGCCTTGTGCGACGGATCGCCCGGCAACCCCGGATACCGCAGGCCGCGCACCTCGGGATGGCTTGCCAGCCGTTCGGCAATGATGGCTGCCGAGGCGCACATCCGGCTGAGGCGGACCTCCAGCGTCTCCAGCCCCCGATGGACCAGATAGGCCTCGAACGGGCCGGGGACCGACCCCGAAAGCCGCCGCCAATCCCCCACCTTTGCCATCAGGGTCGTGTCCCGGCCCGCGACATGACCAAAAAGCGCATCGGAATGACCCGCCGGCGCCTTGGTGTCGGCGGCCACGACAAGGTCGGCCCCAAGGTCCAGCGGGCGCTGAAGAAGTGGGGTCATGGTGGTGTTGTCGACGATGACCCGCGCCCCGGCGGCATGCGCGCGCGCGGCGATGGCGGCAATGTCGACAGTGTCGAGGCCGGGGTTCGAGGGGGTTTCGATATAGATGACCTGAAACCCCGTGAAATCCGCGGTTTCCATCTCATGCGTCGGGATCTGCACCACGTCGACCCCGTAGACCTGCAACACGTCACGGCCCAGCAGCCGGGTCACGTAATAGCCATCCGACGGGATCATCACGCGCGCCCCGGCCTTCAGGCAGCACACAAGCGCCGCCGTGATCGCGGCCATTCCGGACGGGAAGGCCACTACTTCGGCGGCCTCCAGGATCGCAAGCTGCGCCTCGACAGCGTCCCAGGTGGGCTGGCCTGCGCGGCCGTAATAGTGCGCGGCCCCTTGGGTCTGCGGAAGGTGGAAGGTGGTTGCGACCGAGATCGGGGGCACGACAGGCTCGCCCATGGCAAGTCCGGCCTTGCGGTGATGAAGGAGGCGGGCGATGCGGGCATCGGTTTCTGCGGTCATTGCGACTCCTGTCAGTGTTCATGGTGGAAGATGGCTGCGCAGTTTCAATGACCTGTTCTGCGGGCGACGGGCTGAGATGTAGCGGCTTGCCCCCTGGCACTCAACCCCTCGCTTCAGCCGCATGAGAGTGGCCTTCCTGGCTGGCTTTCTGGCAAAGGTGGATTGAACTAAGCCGCTGTCGCGGTATTTGTTCTGCGATGTTCAGGGATTGGTGCCCTGTCTGCGCGGATTGCGGGTGTTGACACATGATCCACTCGGACAGGCACGAATGGCTGGACCAATACATTATCGAAAGCATCGATGAGGCGCAGGAACGAGCCACGCAATGGCTCTGGACTTGAAAGAATGACCGGCCCAACCCGGACATAGGTGCCATCACACCCGCCAAGAAATTGAAAATGGCTGCGTGAATTCCACGGATGCGCCCCGTCAAATAGGGGTAGATTAGCCTACATCCCGGGCAGACGGCATTCGAAACCGGGCAATTCAAGCCCCAGGCAGTTCGAGGCCCGCGCCATGAGATCTCGATCAGGTGTCCACGAGACCGGCAGGAGTCCAAAAATCACTTTCTGCGCATGACCGCCCCGGCGCGGGATATTTGTTGCCTTGGAGACATCTGGTAGCCAACCACAGAAAACAGGGTGATTGACGCCGAAATTCGGTGCCTCTGCAATCATTGCAAGTGAGAACACTCATCACTAACGTATCCTCATGACGCGGGTTCAAGTGAAAGCAATTCTGCATCGCGCAGG
>SLQN01000458.1 GCA_007131465.1 Paracoccaceae bacterium | reverse complement strand
TCGCCGCAATCAGTTGCCGGGCATGGGCATTTTCGGTCCGGCGTTGCAGCAGCGTCCGGCGCTCCAGCCTGCGCACCACTGTCTGGCCATCACTCTCCTTCAGAACCCAGTCCCCGACTGCAAATTCCATCGTGGTTGCCGACGCTGACGGATCCAGCATCACCTGGCCTGCCCCCGTTTCCGCGATCAGCCGGGACCGATGCACAGTCGCGATGCGGACCGGAACAAGCCCGATATCGGCAGGGGTCAGTTGCCCGGCAAAGAACTGTGTCCAGCCAAGTCTCTGAAGGCGTGGGGATGTCATTCTCTTTGTGCCCGTGTCATTCTGGCTCCATGGCGGCGGCAAATGACGGGCGCAAGCGTTTTTTGGCGATTGTCTCCATCGTGTAACATGCACGGATCGGATCGTGCCAAAGCTTTACCCAGTCAGACAGGCTCCGGGGTGTCGAAGTCATGGCCTGCTTCCTGCAGGCAGTCACAGGTTCAGCTTGCTCACTGTCATCGAAATCTTTCCGCCCTTCCGCTCTAGAGCGACGATTTCGCCAAATTCGATGTTCAGCCACTCACTTTGGTCTTCCGTGAGAGGCTCGGACGCGAAGATCGCGGAAGTTGCCTCGGCCACTGGACAAGAATCGACTTTGTAGGATTTCGCATGATCCTCGAAATTCTTCCCGATCAGCAGATACATTGGCTCCAACAGCATTGATAGTGCGTGGTCGTCTGTGTCTGATTCCGACTTTCGCAGTTCTTGCCAATCGCCCTTTGGGTCTGTCTCCCCCTTGTGCCCGGAGCCGTAGTTGACCCCGATGATCCGGTTTGGCGCGACCAAGGCAATCTTGAGCTGAGTCACTTCAATCAGATCGAGCTTCTTCATGGCGTGCAGGATCACTTTCAGCAGGCTCTCGAACCCTTTCTGAACGTCCTCATCGCTATCACCCCTGAGCAGTGACAGAAGCAAAACGTATAGGAATTCCGTGTCGGTGGTGCCCTGCATCTGCTGCAGAAACCTGTCCTCGCAATGCTGCAACAAGTCCCTCTGCAACATCCTCCAGTTCGGCAAGGCACCGTTATGGGCGATGATCCAGGGCGTTTCGTTGACAGAAAACGGGTGACAGTTCTCGTCCGCCAGAACGGTCAGTGAATCGTAGTCTGCGGCCCTGACATGCGCGAGCAGTGTGCTGCCCCTGAGGCTCGGTATGATACCTTGCGCGTTGTTGTCATGGAAGGCCGCCATCGGCCTGTGATAAAGAAACGGCTTCTCCGGCTTCAGAAGATGGTCACTCCAAACCCCAAAACCCCAGCCAGCCAACTGTAGCTGCCGATGTAGTTGGGGATCGAGGCTCTGATGTATCAGGCTGTTCTCCGGCTCCAGAAGCAGGCTCTCAACGGGTATATCCGGCCCGATATAGGCAAGGACTCGGCACATGATTTTCCTAACTTGTCATTCAGACGCAGATGAAAAAGGGAAACACAGTCGGGTATGCAAGCGTATTTTCCGCGATCTCCGGGACAGGCGTTGCCGCATCCAGACGTCCGCAATCTTCGGCCCTGTCGGTTTGTTGCCGACAAGGGCATCGTGGCGACCCGAGCGCGGTCAAGTCTGAAAACAACGGCCGTCTTGCCAATCCGTTCCGCGAGTCATGCGCGGGTCGACTCTGGGGTGGATCAAGTCTTGCGACACAACACAGAAAGGAAAACCTGCTGATGAAATTTCGCTACTTTGCCTATGGATCGAACATGCTGCCAGCCCGGCTGATCCATCGCTGCGCTTCCGCGAAACTGATCGGGACAGGCGTCGCGCCGGACTTTCGGCTTGGATTTGCAAAGCCGGGAAAAGATGGGTCGGGGAAAGCCATGCTGGTTGCTGCACCGGGCGCGCGCCTCTTGGGTGCTCTGTTTGAGATCGACATTTCCGAAAGAGCGGCGCTGGATCGGCACGAGGGCTCAGGCTATCGTCGTGACGACAGATTTCGGGTCGAGTGCCCTGTATCTGGCGCTGCCTGTCTTGCGAATACCTATCTGGCCACCTCGTCAGATGCGCAACTCAGGCCGTTTGATTGGTATCTTGCTGTCGTCATTGCCGGAGCGATCCACCACAGCATGCACCCTGCGCGTGTCAGGGCACTGAAAGACACGGCGTTCATAGAAGATCCAGAAACATTTCGAACGACCCGACTTGCCGCAATCAAGGCACTGCAAGATCATGGCATCAGCGACTATCGGACACTGCTATAGAATACGCCACCGCGTTCTGGCCAGCAAAAGTCAGAAATGAAACCTGCATCGTTCGTTGCAGCACCGGGCCTGACTCGCTGCTTCACAAGATGACGGGCGGATGGCCCAACAGGTCATGACCGATATCGACAGGATGCCGGGGACGTTCAGAGCAGCCTGCACTGCGTCGCCAGCCTGCGCAAACAATAACTCTTCTTGGCCTTTTCGGATCGAAAAGTCTCCCATGAGAAAGCGTGCTTCATTTCGGGATCAGCGCATTCACATCCTCGGTTTTCATTACTGTGCATTTACGCTAGGTACTACGGTTGCGACACCCTGCACAGCACAGCACCGTGCGTTGACCTGACCGGAGTATCACTACATGACCCCCTTTGCCATTGCTGGCGTGCAGATGTATGTCAATGCCTTGCAACCCAATATCGACGGCATGTTGCAGCGCCTCGACATCCTGATGCAGCGCTTTCCCTGGACACAGATGGTCCTGTTTTCGGAACTCGCGCCACTTGGCCCCTTGCCGCGCATGGCACTGCCGTTCGAAAACGAGCATCTGGCACGGTTCCAGCAAGCGGCGCACAAGCACAATATCTGGCTGATCCCCGGATCCATGTTCGAGCAGACAACCGATGGGCGGATCTACAATACCAGCGCTGTCATCAACCCCAAGGGGCAGGTCATCCGGAAATATCGCAAGATGTTTCCCTTCCGCCCCTATGAGGGCGGGATCGAGGCCGGGACGGATTTCTGCATCTTTGACGTGCCACAGGTCGGGCGCTTCGGTTTGTCCATCTGCTACGATATCTGGTTTCCCGAAACCACGCGCCAATTGACAAGCGCCGGGGTGGAGGTTTTGCTGCACCCGGTCCTGACCGGAACGACTGACCGCGAGGCGGAACTGTCCATCGCACGGGCGACAGCGGCGCAGTTTCAATGCTATGTGTTCGATGTGAACGGTCTTGGCGCGGGCGGGAACGGGCGGTCCTGCGTGGTCGATCCCACATCCACCGTGCTGCATCAATCGGCCGGGCAGGAAGACATGTTCCCCATCGAGATCGACCTTGATCAGGTGCGCCGCCAGCGCGAAACCGGGATGAAGGGGCTGGGTCAGGTGCTCAAGAGTTTCCGCGATCGGTCGGTGGATTTCCCGGTCTATGACCGGACCAGCGGGTCGGACGCCTATCTGCACAGCCTCGGGGTTCTTGCGACCCCGCAGCAAGGGACAAGGGCAGGTCTTTCAACATTGGACTTGCGCGACACGACAGTTTCGGATGAAATCATCAGGGGCGCACCTACGCCGGAGTTCAAAGTCGCGGATCAGCCGATCCACGCCCCGGCAACCCCGCAACCTTCGACCCCGCTTGCGGGGAAGACGGTGACCGGCTGACCTCTTTCGCGCGGAAGGTATCGAACCCTCTGCAACTCGGGTGCACCGTTAATCGGGTCGGCCTTCACCTTTGAAAAAAGGACAGGCAATGCAGACGATGAGCGACTATTACTCGGCCGTACAGCTTCGCAGTGATCATTGGAGCACGCTACGACAGTCGCTTGATCAGCTTGCGAATGACCCCGAAGGCCCCAAGGCCAAGGCCTGCCGCGCCAAGGTCGAGGAGATGTTCAACGCCCTGCATCTGATCGAACGCTACTGGGCGTTTCCGGGCATCCATACGTTCGACCACATGCGCCGCCAGTTCGACAACGGCAATTATCGCGATGTCGCCTTCACTGTGCGCCGCGCTGCACGGGCGCTGACCACGGGCGCATATCGCCGCCGCCATATCCCGCTGGAGCGGGACATGGATGACAAGGACGAAAACGAGGATGAGGCGATCCTGTCGCCCGATGCCCGCGCCCTTGCGAAACCCTATTTCGAGGTGATGATCGTTGATGACGTGAACGAGCATCAGGAACGCTGGTTGCGCCAGAACATGGCCTCGATGCGCCGCCCCGAAGACGCCTTTACCTATGCCCCTGTCGTCGTGCCCAGTCTGCAGGACGCGCTGATCGGCGTGCTGTTCAACCACAACATTCAGGCCATTGTCGTGCGTCCCGGCCTGCGCATGGAATCCAAGGTCGAACTGGGGCTGTTGACGCGCTACCTCAACCGCGCGGGGGGGGTCGAGGATCTCAAAGCGCTGAATCCCGGTGACTATGGCCCCGAATTGTGCCGCCTGATTGCCAGGGTTCGGCCCGAACTGGACGCCTATCTGGTCACGGACCGCTCGGTCGAGGAGATCGCGGGCCTCGATCTGGGGATATGCCGGCGTGTCTTCTACAATCAGGAAGATTTCATGGAGTTGCATCTCAACATTCTTCGCGGGGTGCAGGCACGCTACAAGACGCCCTTCTTCACGGCGCTCAAGGAATATTCCAAACAGCCGAC
>SLQN01000559.1 GCA_007131465.1 Paracoccaceae bacterium | reverse complement strand
GGGATCGCGCAGGCCAGCCCGGTGGGTATGACCGCGCGGCCCATCGGCGCAAGTGGTATCCCGTCTGCGCGTTGCGCCAATGGCAGGTTGGCGCGGATATCGGCCCCGGCAGACCCCGCGCTGGCATAGGCGGGCAGGGCGATGGCCGGGTCGCTGCCGGGCAGGCGCTGGAACTGGATGATCAGGGTCATGCCAGCGCCTCTGCGATGCGCGCAGCAAGCCTGCGCGCGACGTCGTCCTTGGGCAGGCGCGGCCAGTCTTCGACGCTGTCAGCGGTGATCAGATGCACGGCATTCTCCGCCCCGCCCATGATGCCACTGCCGTCCGAGACGTCATTTGCCACGATCCAGTCACACCCCTTGCGCGCCAGCTTGGCTTGCGCATGGGCGATCACGTTTTCCGTCTCGGCGGCGAAACCGATCAGCAGTCCGGGGCGCGCAGGATGGCGCGCCAGCGTCGCCAGAATATCGGGATTTTCCCGAAACTTAATTTCTGGCGTGCCTTGCGCGGTTTTCTTCATCTTCTGCGCGAAGGCGTTTTCAACCCGCCAATCCGCAACCGCAGCCGCAAGGACCGCCGCATCCACGGGCAGCGCCGCCTCGACAGCCGCAAGCATCTCGCGCGCGGTCTGGACGGGGCGCAGGACCACACCATCGGGGGGCGGCACAGTTGCGGGGCCAGTGACGAACACCACCTCGGCCCCAAGATCGCGTAATGCGCGCGCAATTGCCGTGCCCTGCGCCCCGGAAGAGCGGTTGGCGATATAGCGCACCGGGTCAATCGGCTCGTGTGTGGGGCCGGATGTGACCAGCACACGCTTTCCTGCCAGCGGGCCCGCGCGCAGCCGTGCGACGATGGCGTCGAAAATCGCTTCCGGTTCGGCCATGCGTCCGGGGCCGAATTCGCCGCAGGCCATGTCGCCGCTCTCGGGGCCGATCACGGCAATCCCGTCGGCCCGCAACTGCGCCAGATTGCGCCGGGTTGCGGGATGTTCCCACATCCGCACATTCATCGCAGGCGCGATCATGACGGGCTTGTCCGTGGCCAGCAGCAGCGTCGTTGCCAGATCATTCGAATGCCCGCCGGCCATCTTCGCCATCAGATCCGCCGTGGCTGGCGCGACGACCACAAGGTCGGACAGGCGCGACAACTGGATATGGCCCATTTCGGCCTCGTCTTTCAGGTCGAACAGATTCTGATACACCTGCGTCCCGGCAAGCGCCGCGACCGACAGGGGTGTCACGAATTCAGCGCCTCCGCGTGTCAGGACCGGGGTCACCTTGGCCCCGGCGCGGCGTAGCCTGCGGATCAGATCCAGGCATTTATAGGCCGCGATACCGCCCCCGATGATCAGCGTGACGCGTTTTCCCGCCAGCATGGCATTGCCTCGTGAATGATGATCCCGGCAACAGCCATACGCGCTTGGCGCGCCAAGCGAAAGGGTCCCCTGGTGAAATGCCGCGCAAGGATCGGGGCGCGGGTGCAGGTCGGTGACGATCCACAGATCGAACGACGGAACAGTGTCGGGCGCTTTTTCGACCTGGCTGCGACACGCTCTCGACACATCCGGGGTGGCAGAGCGCCGCAGGGCGCGGCCCAACTCCTTTGGGCACCCCTGTCCCGGCAATGACCACAACCGGGCCCCCTTGTCCGGTCAATCGTGGTGATGGCTGCCCGCGCGTTCATGACGACGTGTCATTGCTGAGTGCCGACAATGCCCGGCAGCACCTCGTCCGGTGGGGTTTCACACTGCGCGCGGGCCTGCGTCACGGCCAGAGCGTCTCGAGACCCCTCATGTCAGGAAATGAAACACTTCCTTTGACTGCGATTCAAGGCATTTGCGCATTTTCTGGAAGGCGGCGGCCTCGACCTGACGGATGCGTTCCTTCGACAGCCCCAGTTCTTCGCCCAGCGATTCCAGCGTGCGGGGTTCTTCGCGCAGCTTGCGTTCGCGCACGATGAAGCGTTCACGCTCGCTCAGGCCATTCATCGCCACAATCAGCCAGTCGCGCAACTGTGCCATGTCATGCGCCTGCTCGACCTCTTCACCCGCCTGCTGGCTGTCATCTTCCAGCGCGTCGATCCATTCGCGCCCGTCATCATCGCTTGATTGCAGCGCATTGAGCGAGAAGTCGGACCCCGACAGCCGCCCTTCCATCATCTCGACATCATGCAGCGGCACGCCAACCTCGCGCGAGACGAGTTCGCGCAACTGATGCGGGTCCAGCGATTCGCCGCGGGTCATGGCCTCACGCTCGAATTTCGCCTGCACACGGCGCAGGTTGAAAAACAGCGTCTTCTGGCTGGATGTGGACCCGGTGCGCACCATCGACCAGTTGCGCATGACATAGTCCTGAATGCTTGCGCGGATCCACCACACGGCATAGGTGGAAAACCGGACGCCACGTTCGGGGTCGAACTTGTCCGCCGCTTTCATCAGGCCCAGCCCGGCTTCCTGGATCAGGTCGTTCATGGGCGCGCCGTAGCGCCGGAACTTGCCCGCCATCGAAATCGCAAGCCGCATATAGGCAGTGATCAGGCGGTGCAGGGCCTGCTCATCGCGGTAATCGCGCCATGCGCGCGCCAGTCGCAGTTCTGTTTCCGCGTCCAGGAGTTCGGCCTTCATCGCCTGCCGGGACATCTTGCGGTCATCTGTGAAATCGAGCGCCATCGGGTTCCCCTGTGTTGATCTTTTATCAAATCTACGCGGCAGAAGGTGTGTCGGTTCATTATCGGGCCTGTTTTTGTTTGAAGCCCCTGTTCACCTTTCCGCGAGCGTTAACCAATTCGTAAGGCTTGCGGGATTAACCATGATGACGGGGAAGACAGGGGTGAACATGGTCGCGCGCGCGCTGACAGTGGCATTTGAAGGGATCGAGGCGCGTCTGGTCGAAGTGCAATGCGCCCTGTCACCGGGCCTGCCTGCATTCCAGATTGTCGGCCTGCCCGACAAGGCCGTGTCCGAAGCGCGCGAGCGTGTTCGCGCGGCGTTGTCGGCCCTGTCGGTGGCCATGCCCTCGAAGCGCATCATCATCAACCTCTCGCCTGCTGACCTGCCCAAGGAAGGATCGCATTTCGATCTGCCCATTGCGATGGCGCTGCTGGCGGCGCTCGAAATCATCCCGGCCGAGGATGTGGCCGACACTGTTGCGCTGGGGGAGTTGTCGCTGGACGGGGCGCTTGTGGCCGTGGCCGGGGCGCTGCCTGCCGCAATGGCCGCGGCCGAAGGGGATCACACGCTGTTCTGCCCGGCAGCCTGCGGGCCTGAAGCCGCCTGGGTGGCCGATACGCGCGTTTTTGCGCCTGCGACCCTGGCCGAGGTGATCCGCCACTATAGCGGGCAGGCCCCGCTCGCTCCGGCAATACCGGGCGATGTGACCCGCGACACGGGCGCGCGCGACCTGTTCGATGTGAAAGGGCAGGAACGCGCCAAGCGGGCGCTGGAAATCGCGGCGGCCGGGCGGCATCACATGCTGATGGTCGGCACACCGGGATCGGGCAAATCCATGCTGGCCGCCCGACTGCCGGGCATATTGCCCGAGCTTTCGGCCGCCGAGGCGCTGGAAACCTCGATGATTCACTCCATCGCCGGGTTGCTGGAGCAGGGTGGGATTTCGCGCATCCGCCCGTTCCGCGAACCCCATCATACGGCATCCGTGGCGGCCATTGTGGGGGGCGGCAAGGGCGCCAAGCCGGGCGAGATTTCGCTGGCGCATAATGGCGTGCTGTTTCTGGATGAACTGCCCGAATTTCCGCGCATGGTGCTGGAAACCCTGCGCCAACCGATCGAGACCGGCGAAGTGATCGTGGCGCGCGCCAATGCGCATATCCGCTATCCGTGCCGGTTTCTTCTGGTGGCGGCGGCCAACCCTTGCAAATGCGGCTACCTGTCCGAACCCGCGCGCGCCTGTGCCCGCGCGCCTGCCTGCGGCGATGATTACATGGGCCGCATTTCCGGGCCCTTGCTGGATCGGTTCGACCTGAGGGTCGAAGTCCCGCCTGTCAGCTTTGCCGATCTTGACCTGCCGCCTTCGGGGGCGTGTTCGGCAGAGGTGGCCGGGCGCGTCGCCGCCGCCCGCCAGCGCCAGGAAACCCGGTTCGCGGCGTATCCGGGGCTGCGCGTGAATGCCGATGCCGAAGGCGCGTTGCTGGAGGAAATTGCCGTGCCCGATGCCGAAGGTCGCGCGCTTCTGACGCGTGCGGCGACCCGGTTCGGCCTGACCGCGCGGGGCTATCACCGCCTGTTGCGCGTGGCGCGCACCATTGCTGATCTGGAGGGCGTTGCTGATGTGCGTGCCCCGCATATGGCCGAAGCGATCAGCTACCGGTTGATGGCGATGGCAGAACCTGTGCCGTGATGAAGCGCGCCGCGTCTGACAGCGCCTTGCGCGCTTCAGGCAGCCAGCCATGAAAGAACTGCCAGACATGGGGCAGGTTGCCCCATTCCTGCAAGCTCACCTCGGCCCCGGACTGGCGCAGCAGATCGGCCATGCGGCGCGAATCATCCAGCAGGATCTCGCTGCGCGCGACCTGAATCAGGACAGGGGGCGCCCCGGCAAAGCTGCCAAACAGTGGCGAGATGCGCGGGTCGCGCGGATCAGCCCCGTTCAGG
>SLQN01000523.1 GCA_007131465.1 Paracoccaceae bacterium | reverse complement strand
CAGATCATCAGCGATATCTCGGTTCCCGGGGCGGACGGGCGGGTGATCATCAGCGCCGGCAAGGTGGACGACCGGCTGAAGCGCAACGTCCGCGACGATCTCATCGCCGCTTGCGGCATCGCCGCGCCCGATGCGGAAAGGCTTGCCGGGGTGGTCATCCGCGACGTGCTGCGGATCTCGGGGCAGAAGGTGCTGTCGGCGGCCCGATACACCAATGCCTCGCGTGAGATGATTGGCCTCGCCGTGATGCGCGCCTGGATGGAGGGGGCGCTGAAGGGCACGATTGACGTGCCGCCGATCTGGGTCTCGCTCGACGATTACCGCGGCTGGTTCATGTCCGAGAAGGGGCGGGTCGCCGACGCCATTGCTGTCACAATCGACCACGACGATGCGGCGTTCCGGGTGCACCTGCAGGTGGGCGAAGCCAAATTCGTCGAGAAGACCTCCGAGCTCGCCACGATCCGGGAAGCGAAGCAGCAGGTACAGGACACGGTGGATCGCCTAATTCGCCTGTTCATCGACAACGACGATGCAATTTCCCGGGCTGCGGCCTGCGCTCGGTTGGCTGATCTCCTGGTCAACCGGGACGGGGTGACGGAGCGCCTACCCAACCCCGTCCGACGTGCCGCGTTCTTCAATGCCTTGAGCACCGGCGAGGTGTCGTTCCAGATTAGCGGCGAAGCGGTGGTATGCCTGCATGACGATCATGGGCCCGTCTGGCGGTGCGAGGCGGATCCGGATCGGCCGCATCTGCGTCACCATGTGCTGACCACTCCTGCGATCCGCCAGACGCTGCAGCGTACGGTGGCGGGTGAGCTGCCACAGCGCGACGGTCTTGGCGACATCGGCTGGTATGGTGAGGGCGATGTTCGGAAACCTCGACCAATACTGCCGCCTGTCGCCACATCGGCCGTTGTTGAGGAGGACGCAGCTCAGGACGAACCGATAACCGAAAACCCGGAGCGGCTGCCGGTGAAAGCCATAGTCGGCGACGCTGGTGTTACGGCTGGAGTGGAGCCCGCGTCGGGTCCTGCAGAGGCAACCGACGCGGAGCCGATGCCGGAGCCGCCGCGTTTCCTACCGCTGCCGGTCTTTGCGGTCCTGCGGGATATGGCAGCAAGCGAGCGCGGGGCTCTGACTGATGCCGATTCCCTCGCTTGGGCCGATCGGATGGCGCTGGAAACCCAACGGGCCCTGAGCCACTTCAGCATGCAGGCCGAGTTCGCCGACCCGAAACCGCGGCTGACGCCCAATGGCGCGCTCATCGCTTTCCGTGGCCACCCGTCGCTAACTGTCGACAAAATCGAGAAGCGCACCAGCGAGTTGCTGACAACCTATGGAATCGAGGTTGCAGATGTACGTCCCGGGCGCGGCCGTATCTCGGTCTTCGTGACAAGGGAGAAACGTGCCCGGGTGCCGCTTGCATCGACCTGGCTAAGCGCCCTCTGGCCTGACCGTGATCCCGGGCACGCCACCTCCTTCATCCTCGGGGCGCGCGAAGATGAGGACCGACTGTTGTACTTGAATCTGGCCGAGTCCTTTGCTGGCTACGACGCGCACGGTCCGCACACGCTGATCGCAGGCGAGACAGGCAGCGGTAAGGGGATTCTGACGCAAGGAATCCTGTTGCAGCTGATTGCTTTCAACGATCCTGAACAGGCCGAGCTCATCGTCGTCGACCCGAAGAAGGGGGTGGATTTCACCTGGCTGGAAGGCGCACCGCAGATGAAGGTGCCGATCGTCACCGAGATGAGCGCAGCGCAGGCGATCCTCCAAGATCTCGTAGTCCAGATGGATGCTCGCTACGACAAGTTCGCTTCGGCCGGCGCTGCCAACATCACGGAGTACAATCGCAAGGTCACGCCAGAGCGCCGGATGTCGCGGGTCTTTCTGGTGCATGATGAGCTAGGAGCCTGGATGGCGCAGGAGAAGGAGTATCAGGAAGTCGTACTCTCTTCCGTGGCCAATCTCGGAATGAAGGCCCGTGCGGCGGGCATTCACATGACCTTAATCACCCAGCGTGCCGACGCGGATGCTGTGCCTGGGCGGCTGCGCGACAATATGGGCAACCGCCTTTGTCTGAAGGTGCAGAATAGCACGGGATCGCGGATGGTGCTCGGGGTCGGCGGCGCCGAAAAGCTCCTAGGCAAGGGGCATCTCGCCTGCGTCTTGGCTAATCAGCAGTTGCCGCCAGGGCAGAATTTCTTCGTGGTGCAGGTGCCCTTCGCCGAAATAGAGGACATGCATCGCCTTGCCGACGCGGCAAAGCGCTATTGGGCATCTCGACGCAGTTAATACTCGCTTGGCGCCTCGTGCCGCGCCGAGTGAGAGGGGAATGAATGGAGAGAGACAGGGCTAGTGTGGGGAAGCAAGTTGGCGGTGCGCTTTATGTGCACCACTCTGCTGTGAGCCGCCTTCTCCCTGAACAGTCTAGGTTGATCGTTGCCGCTGCCGAGCACGTTCCACAGGGCGACTGGAACGTGGCGAAGATCGATCTCGCGGATGACCGCGCCGTATCGCTTCTGGACTACGAGGACTTCGCGGAGCATGCCTTTCCCGCGCTGCGTCAGAGCCGCCGTGTCGATCTAAATACCGGCGTGGTGACCGTCCGGCGCTACGAGAAGAACCCGCCGATCCTGCATCGCAAGGAGCTTCTGCTGCCTCCCGATGCCCCCAGACGCGATGTCTATGTGGCGCTGACGCGGGAGCTGGAGCGGCGTGGCCTTTTCGTCGACATGACCCGGCGCGGGCGGCAAGACGCTTGGGAGGCCGCCCTGGCCGAGGCGCATATCGAAGTGCGGGATCACCTTGTCGTTGCCATCGGCGTCTCCTTGGAAATTGCAACGTCGCGTGAAAAATTAGAGTGCCGCTTGTGTGATGGTATGCCCCCTGTTGCGCGGCACAGGACGGCGATCGGCCGAAACAGCCTATCGGCCCCAATGGCCGCGCTTAACGCGGCGGGACTGCTCGAGGACGGAGTCAGCGTTCTCGATTACGGTTGCGGCCGGGGTGACGACGTGCGGGCTCTCAGGGCTGCCGGGATCGATGCGGTCGGTTGGGACCCGCACTTCGCACCGGATCGCAGTGTGCTCGAACCTCGGCATGTCGTGAACCTTGGTTTCGTCTTGAATGTCGTTGAAGACCCCGCCGAGCGGCGCGAAGTGCTAAGCCGAGCCTTCAAACTTGCCGAACGGTGCCTAGCAGTCGCCGTCATGTTGGTCGGGAAGGGCGATGTCTCGGGGCACCGGCCGCATGGCGATGGCTTTCTGTCCTCTCGTGGCACCTTCCAGCGTTACTATACACAGTCGGAATTGCGGGCCTTCCTGCTGGACACTCTCGAGGTGACCCCGGTAGCGGCGGGTCCGGGCATCTTCTTTCTCTTCCGTGATGAAGAACTCGAGCAACGCGTGCTGTCGCGCCGACAGATGGGACTGGTTGCCACTCGGCCGATCTTGTCAGTGCCGCGCCCGCCGTCGAACCTCGTCCAGGGCACATCTTGGCGCCAGGAGGCTCTGGAGGCGGTGCGGGGCGACCTCATGGATCTCCTGTTGATGATGGGCCGTGTCCCCCATGCCGACGAGACCCCTAGGGATCTGCGGGCGAGGCTGGCGGGTGCTCGCTTGTCCTTCAAGGTGGCGACCGCGGATGCGCTAGCGGCGATCCCGGCCGAGGAGATGGCCGCCAGTGCTGCCCGTCGCGCCGACGAGATTGGCCGCTTCTTTGCCCTAGGCGCCTTTTCCGGGCGGGCTCCGTACCGCCGGCTGTCGCCCGCGCTGCAGCGCGACATCCGTGCCTTCTTTGGCTCGGCAGCGGCAGTAGAGGCAGTCGGCAGACGTATGCTTTTTGAAGCTGGCGATGCCGAAGCCCTTGCGAAGGACGCGCAGTCTCATGCAATGGCCGGGCTTGGGCTCTTGATCGGTGACAAGTACCAGGTCCACGCTCGCGATCTGTCGAAACTGAGCTCGCGCCTGCGCACCTACATCGGCATCGCCGAGACGCTAGCTGGAACTCTGGACAGCACGACGATCTACCGGGTTCATCTTGTGTCGAGAAAGCTCACTGCCCTAGTCTACCCAGACTTTGACACCAGTGCCTTCCCCAGGCTTTCAGAGCGTACGAAGGTTGACTTGCGCACAGGCGAAGTGGTCGTTTTCGATCACCAATCCGATGGTCGTGTGAGTGTGTTAATGGAAAAATCCATATACATGACGGGGGACGAGGAGCGGTATCCTGATCAAGTGAAATTCGATTCGGCTTTGCGCGATCTATTTGGGGAAAGAATATCTACAGTACCTTTTGTAACAGCTGCAGCCACAATGATGAAAGCAGGCCTGCGGCCACCATACTGATTGATCGGGGACTGAAATCGTCTTGAGTTGGTCCGCGTAGGCAGTACGCCAAAATTGCCCAATGAGTGCGTGGCGATCTTCAACGGGGGCTGTCGCAAGGCGCAAGCGCAGCATGAGCTGGAGCGAGTCTATGCCGATGGTCCCGGATACGTGGGTATGCACAAACGGATGGGGCTGGGTGAATGACCAAGTCGACTGATGATCCGACCGCGCTGGCGGCCGCTATTCGCGCGTTGCTGTCGCGCCGCACACCCGCTGACCCCTTCCTGACCT
>SLQN01000264.1 GCA_007131465.1 Paracoccaceae bacterium | reverse complement strand
GTGCAAGACCCTTGGCCCCGCACAGCCCATATAGAGCGCAATGAGGATCTGACGGGGGCGAACATGCTGGAATTTGGAAATGCGACGGCGAAGGACGAGGCCGGTCTGATCGTCGATGGCTCGGAACGCGACTTCATGGCGCTGGTGATCGAGGCCAGCGCCGACGTGCCAGTAATCGTGGATTTCTGGGCGCCATGGTGCGGTCCGTGCAAGACGCTCGGCCCGGCGCTGGAAGCCGAAGTGCGCGCGGCCCGGGGCAAGGTGCGCATGGTCAAGATCAATGTCGATGAGAATCAGGCCATCGCCCAGCAGATGCGGGTGCAGTCCATCCCTACCGTCTATGCGTTCTTCCAGGGCCAGCCTGTGGACGGGTTTCAGGGCGCGCAGCCGCCCTCGGCGTTGAAGGAATTTGTGGCCAAGCTGGCCGGGATGGCGGGCGATGGCGGGTTGAGTGCGGCACTGGACGAGGCTGACGTCATGCTCGATGACGGGGCTGCCACCGATGCGGCAGAGGTTTTTGCCGCCGTGCTGGCGCAGGAAGACACCAATGCGCGCGCCTTCGGCGGGCTCGTGCGCGCCCAGATCGCAGCAGGCAGCCTTGATCAGGCCGAAGCACTGCTGGCCAATGTGCCCCCGGCGATGGCCAATGCCCCGGAACTCGACGCGGCCCGCGCCAGCCTTGCATTGGCGCGGCAGGCCGAATCTGCCGGGCCACTGGACGATCTGCGCGCCGCCATCGCGGCGGATGCCGACAACCATCAGGCGCGTTTCGATCTGGCGCAGGCGCTCTATGCCCATGGCAAGGTCGAAGAAGCGATCGAGGAGTTGCTGGACCTGTTCCGCCGCGACCGCGAGTGGAACGACGGCGCGGCCAAAACACAGCTTTTCACCATCTTCGACGCGCTCAAACCCACCGACCCGCTGGTGGCGCGCGGGCGGCGTCGGCTGAGTTCGATGATATTTGCCTGAGCCTGCAATCGGATTAGCTCCATACCCATGAAAAATGCCATGGACCTGCCCGATGTCATCCCGATCTTTCCGCTCCCCGGCGCATTGCTGCTGCCGCGTGCGCGGCTGCCCCTGCACATCTTCGAGCCGCGCTATCTTGCGATGATCGAGGACTGCATGAAGACCCCGCAAAGGCTGATCGGGATGATCCAGGCGCGCGATGTGCCGGGAAGCGAGGAACGCCCCCTGCATTCCATCGGCTGCGCGGGCCGGTTGACGGCATTTTCGGAAACCGAGGACGGGCGCTACATGATCACGCTGTCGGGCGTGTCCCGGTTCAGGGTCCGCAAGGAAGTGACGGGCTTTACCCCCTATCGGCGCACCGAGGTTGACTGGAGCGATTTTTCCCGCGATCAGGGCGATGAGGAAGTTGATGCCGGATTGAAACGCAATGTGTTTTTCGACCTTCTCAAGCGCTTCTTCGCCATGCACCAGTTATCCACCGACTGGGAAAGCCTGTCGCAGGCGGATGATGAATTGCTGATCAACTCGCTGGCCATGCTGTGCCCGTTCGAGCCGGATGACAAGCAGGCTCTGCTGGAAGCCCCGTCCTTGCAGACCCGGCGCGAAACGCTGGTCACGCTGATGGAATTCAACCTGCATGGCGGCGATGACGAGCTGCTGCAATGAGCGGGTCGGATCTCGGACCAGAGAACGTGCAGGTCATCGGGCTAGCGAACGGGAGTGGATCGCCCTCCCCGGCGCGCCAGACCGACCGCCACATGCTCGAGGCGCTGGTCTGCCCGGTGACGAACGGGCGCTTGAGCTACGATGCTGCGCGCCAGGAACTTATCTCGAAAGCCGCGCATCTGGCCTTTCCCATCCGGGGTGGCATCCCGATCATGCTGGTGGACGAGGCCCGCGACATCGACTGACCCCGGCCAGCGCCTGCGTCAGCCGCGCCCATTCGACGGGCGTGCCGGGCAGGCCCAGCCGCAGCCACTGCGCGGAGTAAGGGAAAATCCGGCTCCAGATGCGGGCCCGGGCCAAGGCGGCCTGCGCCGTTGCGGCATCGGGGGTGGCATAAGTCCGGAATAGCGCCGTGCCGCCGACAAGCCGCCATCCGGCAGCTTCTGCAAGGGTGTCCAACTGTGTCGTCTCGGAGTTCAGGCGCTGGATCGTGGCCTGCTGCCATTTGGTGTCGGCCAGCGCGATGCGTCCCAGTTCCAGTGCCGCCCCACTGACAGGCCACGGGCCGGCCATGTCGGACAGGCGCGCGATATGGGCCGGGTCGCCGATGACAAAGCCAAGCCGCAGCCCCGCCAGCCCCCAGAACTTGCCAAAGGATCGGAGCACGATTATCCCAGCCCCCGCCGCATCGGCCATCGAAAGCGCAGGCTTTGGTTCAACGAAACTTTCATCCACCACCAGACAGCCCACCTGCCCGGCCAGCGCCAGCAGATCAGCGCGGGACTGGGCGCGGCCATCAGGGTTGTTGGGGTTCACCACCACGGCCAGATCGGCTCCGGCCAGCCCGGAAAGCCGTCCGGTTTCCGTAACTTGCCAGCCAGCCGAGCGCAGATTGGCGGCATGTTCGTTATAGGTCGGCGTCAGCACGGTAGCGCGCCCCGGCGCGAACAGGCGCGGCACAAGCTGGATCGCTGCCTGCGCCCCGGCCAGCGCCAGCACCGGCGCAGTCGTACCGAAAGCCGCCTGCGCGGCCGCTGTCAAAGCGGCGGTGGCAGAGGCGCGGGGCAAGTCGGTCCAGACAGGGCCGGGCAGGAGCGGCACAGGATAGGGCTGGCGGTTGATCCCGGTCGACAGATCAATCCAGTCGGTCCCGCCAAAGCGGGCCAGCGCAGCATCCAGATTGCCGCCATGATCGCGCATAATGGACCGCCCTTGCTGACTACCCTGCCCGATCTCTTGCCGATCCGTGCAGCCCAGCGCAAGACCCTTGCGGCCTGGTCGTAGGTTCAGATATTGCCCTTCAGAAACCCGCCCAGCATCAACTTGATCTGCGATATGTCCAGCGCATGGGCCTCGCCCGTAGGCGACAGCTTGTCGATCATCCCCGGCAGCACCCTGGATAACATGTCCGAGGCTTCGGACGGGGTCATTCTGGCTTGTGCGGCGATGCCATCCAGCACGCCGCCACCCAGAACCTTCTCGATCTCCGTGCCGGAAACCGGCTTGTTCGTCCCGCTGCCCAGCCAGCTTGCGATCGTATCGCCCAGCCCGGCATTCTCGAAACCCGTCACAAGCCCTTGCAGCCCGCCAACCAGGCTGTCCTTGGCCAGTAGGCCTATCGCGGCCTGCATCAGTTTGGGGTTTTGCAGCACCAGCGTCGCAAGCTGTGCCTGCCCGCCCTTGCCTGACAGAACCGCATCTGCGATTTTTCTGAGCATTCCCATGATCCAGCTCCCGCTTGCCCTGCGCTGCAACGCGGCTAGCAGGTTTCACCTAGTCTGTCATCGTTTGCCGTAATACAGGCCCACCACGTGCTCGGCCTCGGCAAAAAACAGCCAGCGTTGGGCCAGCATGCCGCATATATGGGCAAGCAGCGCCAGCCCGACCAGCAGGTAACCGGTGGGCAGAAGCAGCAGCAGAGCAGGCAGGATCGCCCCAGTCCCCAACGCGATCAGGCGCAGTTTGCGGGCATGTTTGCGGCCCACGACATGCACCATCTCGCGCAAGAGATAGTTCTGGCCAGAATGCGGCGGCTCCAGCAGCCGGACCTGCCCCAGCCCGCCCAGCCCGGTCGCCGTGCCTGCCGTGCTGCCTGCTGCGGCAAACTGGCGGTCCCCGGCCAGCCAATGCACGACCATCGCCACCCCCGTCGCCAGCATCAGCCACATCGCAAGCCCTGTCTGCGCGGCCAGAAGCGCGCCGCCAGCAAGGGCTGCCAGCACGAAGACAGGCGGTGTGGACCAGTGATGCCAGCGCGGCACGGCCCGGATCTGGGCATAGATCATGGCGGTCGCAAGGATTGTCGCCAGCGCCAGCGCCGCCCCCAGCCAGCCGAATACAGGCAGTGGCGTTGCCGCGAAGGCGGAACTTGCGGCATGTGGGGCCATGACCAGAAGCGTGGCCGAGGACAGCACGGCCTCGCGCGACAACCAGCTTGAGCGCCATTGCGTGAAGGCCTTGAGCGCGCGTTCGGGATGGCCCAGATGGAAAGCAGCCGCGATCAGACCTGCACCCGACAGGCCATAGCCCAGCCCGAACAGGATAACGGCCGCAAGCCCTGTGGGCGCGCGCAGGCCAAGGCCCAGCCAGACCAGAAGGCCGAAGCCTGCACCCGAAAGCACCGTGAAGAGGATAAGCGACGGGGCCGGATGCATGTCAGAGCTTCTCCAGAGTGCGGTCGAGCCAGCCCAGAAAGCCGGTTGTCTGCGCTGACGGCCTGTCGGTGGACGCAACGGGCGCGGGTGTGCACAGGCTGGCCAGATCGGGGATGTCCAGCGTATCGCGCCCGCGCGGGGGCAGGTATTTGTTGACCGGGCGCGTGCCCTGTTCCGGCATCAGGTCAATGCCGCCACGCGCAGCCACCAGTTGCGACACGGGGCTGTCAGGGTCGCCCAGATCCCCGAAATGGCGCGCGCCTGCGGGGCAGGTGCGCACGCAGGCGGGTTCGCGGTCTTCCTCGGGCAGGTTTTCATTGTAGATGCGGTCCACGCATAGCGTGCATT
>SLQN01000089.1 GCA_007131465.1 Paracoccaceae bacterium | reverse complement strand
GCCAGCAATTCGGCGGTTTGTCCCATGCTCAGATCAGTGATCGGGTCGGTCAAGCCGCGCTCAAGCCCGACTACGGGTTTGAGGTGCTTCGGCCTGACTTGCAACGCATGCTGCACCTTTGCCACAGGTCCGGCAGCGCGCTGCATCCCGGACAGCCAGTCGACCGCGTCGTCGCGCAGCACAAGCGGCGAATGGCTCAGCGCCTCTGCACCACCAGCAAGGATCAGCTCGCCCGAGCCTTCGCGAATGGTGCGAAAGGCCGTGTCGATGGACTGCATGCCCGACCCACAATTGATCTGGACCGTGAACGCCACCATCGCATCCCCCATACCCAACCGAAGGGCAGCAACGCGCGCCGGGTTCATCTCATCCGCGATGACATTCACACAGCCAAGGATGACCATGTCGAACGCGTCTGCCGCAAAGGGCTGACGGGCCAGCAGCGGGCGGCCACATTGCACGGCCAGATCCACCGGGGTGAAGGGGCCACGCTTGCCGCGCACCTTCAGAAACGGTGTCCGGGCACCATCGACCAGAAAGACCTCTCGGTGTGTCATTCAGCAGCCTCCTTCGGGACAGTCTTGCGCGGGGCGTTTCTTGATGGCGGGAGCATGGCCGCAAATTCCTCGGGCGAGAAATCGTCGACCGTGATGACCTTGGCGACCACCTGCGCCAATTCGTCAAGCTGGGCCTTCTCGGCCTGTGTCAGCAACCCTGCCTCCAGCGCCTGTTCCGGGCGCATTCCCAACTCGCGCAGGCGACGGCGAAGCCCGTCCGCAGCGATGGACTTCTCGAACGCCACATTCAGCGTAGCGATCCCGAGGCTTTGTCCTGACCCGGTCAGATCGCCGGTCAGACGGTCACGCGTTGGCCCCGGCGCGGAAATCAGCGCCGCGCAACGCGCCGTCAGTGCGTCCGATGGCGCGCGTTGCACCGCACGGGGCCGGGTTACGAGGCGCAGCATGACTGCTGCCCCGCGCGATGGAAAATTCGCAATCGTCTCATCCAGAAGGGCGCTGATGCGGGCAAAGGATTGCCGCGCAGCGTAGGCCACAAGATCAAAATCTTCGACGTTGCGGCCTTCATCCTGCCAGCGCTTCAAGACGGCCGAGGTGAAATACAATTCGCTCAGGATATCCGCCATGCGGCCCGACAGCATCTCCATCCGTTTCAACCCGCCGCCGATGGTCAGAAACGCGATATCCGCCGTGATCGCGAATGCAGCCGACCAGCGTGACAACTCGCGATAGAGGGGCGCATCGCGGGCCTCGGTTGCCGAAAGGGGGGCAGGTGCGAACCGTGCGCCGGTGATCGCCCGGCCAAAGCTGCGCGCAGTCGTTCGGATCGAATGGGCAACATGACGCCAGAAATGCGTGTCGAATGCGGCCAATCCCGCGTCTTTCTGTTCGTTCCCAAGCGCAAGGATTTCATCCAGAAGATGGGGATGCGCCCGGATTGCGCCCTGTCCGAACACCATGAGCGAGCGGGTCACGATATTGGCCCCCTCGACAGTGACGCCGATGGGCACAGCACGATAACAGGCGGACAGATAGTTCGACGGCCCGTCGATGACAGCCTTGCCTGCATGGATATCCATGGCATCGTTGATGGCCGCGCGCATCCGGTCGGTCGCCGAATACTTCATCAGCGCCGAGATGACCGAGAGTGCGCGCCCCTCATCCAGCCCGGCGCAGGTCAGATGCCGCGCGGCCTCGACAGAATAGGCATTTGCCGCCAGCCGCGCGAGCGGTTCCTGAATGCCGCCAAATTTTGCAATCGGAAGGTTGAACTGCTCGCGCAGTCGCGCATAGGCTCCGCTGGAATGCGCCGCCAATGTCGTTGCCGCGCAGGCCAAAGATGGCAGCGATACCCCCCGCCCGGCGGCCAGCGCGCTCATCAGCATCATCCAGCCCTTGCCGGCCTGATCTGCGCCACCGATGATATTCTCGATCGGGATGAACACATCCTTGCCAGAGGTCGGCCCGTTCTGAAACATCGTGCCCGAGGGGATATGCCGCCGCCCGATCTCCACGCCGGGCAGATCCGTGGGGACCAGCGCACAGGTTATCCCGGGTTCGGGGTCATCGCCCAGCAGCCCGTCGGGGTCTTCCAGTTTGAAAGCAAGCCCGAGAAGCGTGCAGACGGGGGCGAGGGTGATGTAACGCTTTGCCCAGTTCAGCCGGATGCCCAGCACCTCGCTGCCCTGCCATTCTCCGCGACAGACCACACCCACATCGCGCATCGCCGCGGCGTCCGATCCGGCCTCGTCACTGGTAAGACCGAAGGCAGGTAACGCGCGGCCATCGGCCAGACGCGGCAGCCAGTGGTCTTTCTGGTCTTGTGTCCCAAACAAATGCAACAACTCGCCCGGCCCCAGCGAGTTCGGGACCATGACAGTGACTGCAGCAGGGATCGAGACCATGGACAGCCGCCGCACGACCTGAGAATGCGCAAAGGCCGAGAATCCCAGCCCGCCATATTCGCGTGCGATGATCATGCCAAAGAATCGCTCCTTGCGCATGAAATCCCATATGGCGGGGCTGATATCGCCGTCGATCCGGTTGATCGTCCAATCATCCAGCATCTCGCAAAGCTTGACGCATGGGCCGTCAAGAAACGCCTGCTCCTCTGGGGTCAGCACGGGTGCGCGCACTGTCAGCAGCTTGTTCCAATCGGGATTGCCCGAGAAAAGCTCGGCATCCCACCACACTTCTCCAGCCTCAAGCGCCTCGCGCTCGGTCTGCGACAGGCCAGGCATGGCCCCCTTGGCCCAATGAAAGATGGGTTTCGACACACGATTTCTGCGAAATGACGACATGATTATCTCCCATTGGCTTGCGCGCGAGAGCGGATTTCTTTCCATCGGCTGCGCGATGGCCTGTCGTGCCTGACGAAGGACGACCAACCGGTCCGGTGCGAGGCGCCAGTGGCGCCAGCAAGGCCCATCCTCCGCGCCTCGGGGCGCAGCGGGATTTGTACGAAGGATCAGGCCGTGCTGTCAGGAAGTCATCCGGCAAGAAAAATCCGACAAATCTGCAACTCAAGACATCGTCACTGCCGGATCACTTTTCAAGGGACCGATCCTTGTCTGCATTCGGACAACCGCCGGACGGCGCTCGGGTGAAGTGTCTGGGGCTGTCGGTTTGCATGGGCATTATTTTCCTTCAAGCTGTTTGAGCAAGCTGGTCAACTCTGTCGGGAAGGGGAACACGATTGTCGAATTCTTCTCGGCCCCGATTGTTGTCAAGGTAGACAGATAGCGCAGCTGCATTGCTCCGGGTTCGGCGCTCAGTATCTCTGCGGCCTCAAGCAGCTTGGCGGCGGCTTGTTGTTCCCCTTGGGCATTGATGACCTTGGCGCGGCGTTCGCGTTCGGCCTCGGCCTGGCGGGCAATGGCGCGGATCATGGATTCGTCGATATCGACATGCTTGATCTCGACATTGGCCACCTTGATCCCCCAGCTATCAGTCTGGGTGTCGATGATTTCCTGAATATCACTGTTCAGCTTGTCACGCTCGGCCAGCATTTCATCAAGTTCATGCTTGCCCAGCACCGACCGCAGCGTGGTCTGCGCCAGTTCTGACGTGGCCTGCATGAAGTTTTCAACCTGGATCGTGGCCCTTTCGGGGTCCACCACACGGAAATAGATCACCGCGTTCACGCGCACGGACACGTTGTCCTGACTGATCACGTCCTGGCTGGGCACATCCAGCACCCGCACACGCAAATCGATGCGCACGACCTGCTGGATGACGGGGATCACCAGAATCAGCCCGGGGCCCTTTACACCTGTGAACCGGCCCAGTGTGAAGACAACGGCACGCTCGTATTCGCGCAAGACCTTGATGGCAGAGGCCAGAAACGCCAGCACAAGAATAATGACAACACTGAGAAACCCCAGATCCCCGAGTATTTGGAAAATATCCATTCTATTGCTCCTTCTCTAGCAGCACGGGCTTTGGCAGCACCGGCTTTGGCAGCAAGGGTGGCGCGCGGCCGTTTCAGGCCCTCTTTGTCGGGCTCTGCGTCGCGCCGGACCTTGGAGAGACGTGCAGGGTCAGCCCCTCGACCTTCGTGATGATCACTTCGTCGCCCTTTGCAAAAGCCTGATCCGCGCGGGCATTCCAGCGCTCCCCATGCACGAACACATGCCCTTGAGTATCCTGCCAATCCTGCACGCGCGCAGGGGTGTTCATCAAATCGCGCAGTCCCGTCGTCACCCTGCGCCTGTGCGCGACATATCCCAACCGCGCAACCAGCGCCGAAAACGCCAGCGAGACCAGGGCCAGCGCCGCAAGGATCGGTATCGACGGCTCGAGCCCCGGCACGTCGGAATCGAACAGGAACACCCCTCCGGCCACAATGGCGACGGTGCCTCCGATACCCAGAATACCAAAGGAGGGACTGAACGCTTCAGCCAATACAAGCATCAGGCCCAACCCGATCAGGGCGAGACCGGCAATGTTGAACGGCAGGACCGACAGCGCGAACAGGCCCAGTATCAGGCTGATCCCGCCAATCGTGCCCGGGACGAGGGCGCCGGGATTGAACAATTCAAAGACGATCCCGTAAAACCCCACCACCATCAGCAACAGCGCCACATTCGGGTCTGCAATAATCGCCAGAAGCTGCGTGCGCCAAT
>SLQN01000366.1 GCA_007131465.1 Paracoccaceae bacterium | reverse complement strand
GTGATCCGAGCCTAGACGCTTCTCGTTGAAAAGTATATGTATAGCGGATCTTGTCTCAGCATCAAGCGCCTAGCCCCAAACGTAAAAAACATGAAAAAGCTATTTGTCAGTCCCAACGTAACCGAATGCGATCTCGTGCGCTCTCTCTTGGAGGGCATTGGTATATTCACCATGCTAAAGAACGAATATACAACACGGACGGCTGGCGTTGGGCCGTTCGGGGGGCTTCCATTTGCATGGCCAGAGGTATGGGTGAACGACGAAGATTACGTGCATGCCGTTACCAGCCTGCAAGAATCCGGCATGAGTTTTATACAGCAAGGGTAATTACAAATAACATTCAAGAGGAACATATGAGATCACTATTTATCGTTGTCAGCAAAGTCTATGGTCTGATGCAGATCTACGCCGGACTAACCTACATATTCGCCGTAATCCCCATGCTTGGCATGTTATCCACACATCGCGCAACAGAAGAAAGCAGTTCCACCGTGGCAACCACTTTCCACGGAAACCTTATATCGCTTTCATCGATCAGCATGGCAACGATGGTGATTTTAACCTTCGGTATGGCATGGATACTACTCTTTCGGGCAGACTGGCTCGCCGACAAACTCAGCATCCCTCAATCAGACAGTTCTGCCCCACCATCCGTAGAGACGCTTCTCATCGCGGGAACAAAACTAATCGGGCTATATATTGTGGTGCAAGGACTTCCCCTGCTTATACAAGGCATGTTGGAGATCCGGCATTTTATGCATTACCGGGCCCATATGTGGTCATCCGTGACCCTCGCAATCGCCAGAATCGCGATCGGCGCGTTCCTCGTCTTGAAAACAGAACCCATCGTCAACTTCCTGACAAAAGGACCGCGCATTCACTCGCAAACCAGCCCCCCAGATGAAACGGCAGGTTAAGCGTTAGAGTCATGCGCCCCCTGGGAAAAGAAGGCTACTCCGCTTAGTGGTGTTGTACTTGAAGGCTGGCTTGCCATGCATAGCCCGCAGGGCGAAGCATGGTAGAGGTGGAGGGGCTCGAACCCACGACCCGCTGATTAAGAGTCAGCTGCTCTGCCAACTGAGCTACACCTCCATCGTGCGTCATTGCCGAAAAGCCTTCAGCAAATGGAGCGAGCGAAGGGATTCGAACCCTCGACAGCCACCTTGGCAAGGTGGAGCTCTACCACTGAGCTACGCTCGCACTTCTCAAACGGCCCCTCAATCTAGCAGCATTGCACGAAAGGATGCAATATCTTTTTTGCCCTTGATTACAAACAACAGGAAAGGTACCTTTGGGACAGTTGTTGTGTTCACCTGAGGAGATTTTACATATGTCCCCCCCTATCACGATAAAAAAACGTTCGGTAAAATTGAAACCCAATGCGGCCCAAGCTTCCAAACCTGCTGAACCACAAGAACCAACCGAGGCCGAAGAAAACACTACAGCGGGCGACGAAGAGAACGACGCTCCTGTTTTTGTTTCCAAACCACAACCAACAGGTCGTTCTGCCAACATCGCAAGTTCAACCGCGATGTCGGTGGCAGCCGTCTTCGCGCTTATCGCCACGCTGATCCTTCTGTTTGTCATTCTCTTGCAATGGACAGAACTACGAGAACTTCTACAGCTCTTTCCACAAGGTCTTGCCATCATAACGCCTCATAATCTGCTACCGTGGTAAAGATCTCCAAACCCATGCCCGCTCGGGCCGTGTGTGCAGGAATATTGTCGCACTGGCTGGAAACCGAAGCATTTCCAGATCGGATGCTCCCCCATGATCACCCCGCCCACGCCCTGATTCAAGAAATGGTATTTGGCTGCCTGCGTTGGTATGGCGCGCTCAAATGGCGCATCCTCCAATTAGTGCCGCGGTATCCCGACCCCACATCTCTCGGTTTTCTCCTGACAGGCATGTATCAACTGTTCTATATGGACAATATCCCACTACATGCCGCCGTTCATGAAACCGTGGAAGCTGCCAAAGTTACGCTGGATCCCGCAAGATGCAGATTCTTGAATGCCGTCTTGCGAAATGCCATTCGCCAACGCGACACATTGGAAACCAATCTGCGCAAAGCACCCTTGGCGGCACGATGGTCGCACCCAGCCCATCTCATCCAACGCTGGCAACAGGCTCTGGGGGAATCCCAAACGGAAGCATTGTGCCGCTGGAACAACGAACGCCCCAGCGTCTGCTTGCGCGCGTATCGGCACCACACCAAATCAGCCCAGCAATTGCTAAATACGCTAGCACCGCACCCGGCAGCACCAGATGCCTTCCGTATCGTACCAGGCGGCACGAACCTGGAAGAGCTCCCCGGATTTCAAGATGGCACTTTTTACGTCCAGGATCCCGCCACAGAGCTGGCTGTCAACTTGCTGGCCCCCCAACCCGGCATGCGTGTACTGGACGCCTGTGCAGCCCCCGGGGGCAAAACCTTTGCCTGCGCCGACAAAATGCAAGACCAAGGCACCATCATTGCCTTGGATCGGCATGCCGACCGCCTCGAGCGCATGGCCGCAAACGTCAAACGCATGCGCTTCTCGATGATCGAGCTGCACCGGGCGGATGCCACACGACCCGCCGAACTGCCAAAAGGCCAGCCCTTCGATCGAATCCTACTCGACGTCCCTTGTTCAAACACAGGCGTGCTCCAACGCCGACCCGATGCCCGCTGGAGAATCACACCGGAGCGCATCCAGGCGATGACTGACGTGCAGACGCGTATCCTTGATGCGACCGCACCGCTATTGGCAAACAACGGCATTTTGGTCTACAGCACTTGCAGTCTGGAACCCGAGGAAAACATCACATGCATCAACAACTGGATTGAAAAACATCCGGAATATGCCATCAAAGCCACGCGTACGAGCATTCCGCCAGCCTCCGGGATGGATGGTGCCTTTGCTGCCCGTATCGAAAGAAAAGATGCATCATGAAAATTGCGGTTGACCGGAATATGCCGCTAGGCTCCGAAGCATTCAGCACGCTCGGCGAGGTGGCCATTATTGATGGGCGCGTATTGCAATCGTCCGACATTATGGACACCAGCATCCTGGCCATTCGCTCCACCACCAAAGTAAATGCGGCATTATTACAAGATACTGCCGTTGAATTTGTGGGGACCGCCACCATTGGCACCGATCACATGGACATCCCCTATCTGGAAGAACAAGGGATCACATGGATGTATTCCCCAGGCTGCAACGCCCGTAGTGTCGCGGAATACATCACAGCGGCTTTACTGCAGCTTGCCGTCACGCATAACCAGCCCTTGCAAGGCCAGACACTGGGCATCATCGGCGTCGGCAACGTTGGCTCCAAAGTGGCCAGGCAAGCCGAGGCTTTGGACATGCATGTGTTGCTGTGCGACCCTCCGCGCGCGCGTGCCGAAGGCCCGGACGGATTCTGCGACTGCCATACCCTACTTGCACAATCAGATTTTGTGACGATGCATGTGCCGCTGGAACGGGGCGGGACGGACCCCACTTTCCATATGGCGAATGCCGATTTTTTCGCCCGCATGAAACGCGGTGCCTTTTTTCTCAATGCTGCGCGCGGTGCCATCGTGGACACACAGGCATTGCTGGAGGCTATCGACGCTTCACGCATCAAGGCTGCCGTGCTCGACACCTGGGAAGCAGAGCCAGACATTTCCCGCGATCTGCTGCATCGCGTTGCCATCGGCACCCCGCATATTGCCGGGCACTCCTTCGAAGGCAAAGTGAATGGTACATTAATGGTATATGAGGCAGCCTGTCGCTTTTTGCAGCGCACCCCCGCTTTTGATGCCAATCAACATATGCCGCCCCCGATCCTCCCCGAAACGCCCATGCCCGCCTCCGGAAACGCCATCAAGGATCTATATCTACTGGTCAAACAGGTATACGATATTATGGCCGATGACGCACGGCTACGCGAAACCGTTGCAGATAAAACCGGATTTGATACGCTTCGACGTCAGTATCCCATACGCAGGGAGTTTGCCTGTACAACGGTCACGGGCATCAGTACCGACCCCATCGCACAGCAAGTTGCGGCCTTGGGTTTCAACATTCCCTGACCACACGAACTGCATACGACAACCACATTTGCATCTGACCAATGTGCGCGGTAATCGCAAAATAAAGAGCACATGTCGCACATTGTTCAAGTTGGTGCAAAAAGCGATATTCAGAAAATACTTGTAATCGGGCTATTATTTCACGATATTTGCGCCCTTTGCGCAGAACAAAGATCAACAACCATCCCCCTGTAGCATTTTAACAACGGAGAAATATTGTATGGCAACGACGAACGCATTATCAAAGATACGTAACATCGGCATTATGGCGCACATTGACGCCGGCAAAACAACCACCAGCGAACGCATCCTTTACTACTGTGGCCGCACGCACAAAATGGGTGAAGTTCACGATGGCGCAGCCACCATGGACTGGATGGACCAGGAACAGGAACGCGGTATCACCATCACCTCGGCAGCAACAACTGCGGAGTGGAAAGGGCACCAGATTTCCCTGATCGACACCCCCGGACACGTTGACTTCACCGCAGAGGTCGAACGCAGCCTGCGCGTGCTAGACGGCGCTGTCGCCCTCTTCTGCGCCGTGGGCGGCGTACAGCCGCAATCGGAACAAGTCTGGCGGCAAAGCGAGAAATACAATGTGCCCAAGATTGCATT
>SLQN01000484.1 GCA_007131465.1 Paracoccaceae bacterium | reverse complement strand
TCGGTGATCAGCCGCGACATGCCCGAGCCCGGATCAAACCGCGCCCGCCGCGCCCGGCCGCAATCGACCACAACGCGGATATCCTCGATCGTCAGCGAGGTTTCGGCAATGGCCGTGGCGAGAACGATCTTGCGGCCCTCGCGGCGGGGCAGGATGGCCGCGCGCTGGCGCGCGAAAGGCAGTGCCCCGTACAGAGGCGCGATCTCGGCCCCTCCGACGCGCCCTTCCAGCGCCGCGGCCACGCGCCGGATTTCGCCCTCACCCGGCAGGAAGGCCAGAATCGAGCCGTCTTCCTCGGCCAGCGCCTGCAGGATCAGATTGGCCGCCGCCATCTCGAAACGCTCTTGCTTCGGACGGGGGCGCGGCAGCCAGCGGGTGTCCACCGGAAACGCGCGCCCCGCGGCGGTCAGGATCGGCGCATCGTCCAGAAGGGCGGCCACAGGGGCGGCGTCCAGCGTGGCCGACATCACCATCAGCACCAGATCAGGGCGCAGGGCGTTGCGCACCTCCCAGCACAGCGCAAGCCCCAGATCAGCCGCCAGCGCGCGTTCGTGGAATTCGTCGAAGATCACGGCCCCGACCCCCGGCAATTCGGGGTCGCCCTGCAGCATCCGGGTCAGGATGCCTTCGGTCACGACCTCGATCCGGGTGGCGGCAGACACGACGGCCTCGCCACGGATGCGGTAGCCGACCCGCGCGCCCACCCTCTCGCCCAGCAGATACGCCATCTGTTCGGCAGCGGCGCGGGCGGCCAGGCGGCGCGGCTCCAGCACCAGAATACGGCCCGCGACATGGGGCAACAGCGCCAGTGGAACGCGCGTGGTCTTGCCTGCCCCCGGCGGGGCCTGCAACACTGCCCGGCCTGACACCCTCACGGCGGCGATCACATTGGGCAGGATATCGTCGATCGGCAGATGCATGGCACGCTTATGCCGCGCGGAGCGCGCGTTCAGCAAGGGGCCTGGGACCGACAGGGGTCAGCGCACCGCGGCTTGCGGCGCGCGACGTGATCTGCGGAGATGCGCAAGGTCAGCCATCTCCTGCAAGCCAGGCACCATAATCGCTGACCAGAAGATGGGTCGGCGCGACATCTTCCTCCACAGTCGGGAAGCGGCCGATGGCATCGCGGAAGATGTTGTCAGTCTGGTCATCATTGACCGTGGAGACTTCGCCGATCAGGACATCGCCGCCCTCGGCCCAGAAAGCATGCCAGTCACCAGGCATCAAGGTGACCGACTGCCCCGGCGACAGCCGCAGTCTTTCGCCCGGCGCGAAAGCACGCGCAATGCCGTCGCACATCACATGCCCCCCGCGATCAGGGGCGAAGCCGCCATGATCGTCAGAGCCGAAAAGCTCGACCACCAGCGTCGCGCCACCGCGATTGATGATGTCCTCGGCCTTTGTCCGGTGCGTATGCATGGGCGAAAGCTGATCCTCGCGCGAGATCAGCAGCTTTTCAGCGTAACACATCCCGCCACCGCGTTTCAGATCTGAAAGGCGACCATTGCGCAGGGTGAACAGGAACAGACCCATCCGGTTGAAATCACCTGCGCCATAATCGGTTATGTCCCAGCCGCAGCGTGCCGTGATGATATGCTGCACACTGTCCTTACGCGCGACGAACTCTGCGGGTGTCCAGCCAGCGAAAGGTGGCAGGACAAATCCGTGGCTGCGGATCATCTCGCTCGCCGAGGCCATGATGGCGTTGATCTGGCTGCGCTTCATGCAACCTGGTCCTGGGTCAGAAATTACAGCACCATCGCGGCGGTCCATGTGAATTGTGTTCCTCCAAGCCCTTCACCGGTCATCGGGTGGTAATATTCGGCAAAGCCGCTGTCACGGATCAACGCGAGGCTGGAGCGCGTGATCTGTGCTGCGGCCCGGGTTTCGCCAGCGCGCGCCAGCCCATCGGCGATCATGTAGTTCACTACCAGCCACACCGGCCCGCGCCAATAGCGCTTTGGCTCAAATCTGGATGAATCCGGTGCCTGGCTGGCCACCCGAAAGCGCGTGCCATGCGCGTCAATCGTGGCCGCGATGCGCGCGGCGTGATCACGCGGGATCGGTGCGAACGCCGCCAGCAACCCGGCCGAAGACGCGCTGTCGATCAGCGCATCGCTGACGCGATCAAGGCACAGATACTGCCCGCGCGCATCGGACCAGAGCGCGGGCAGTGCGGCCAGCCCCTTTTCAGCGCGCGCGCGGTTGTCCTGCGCAAGTGCTGCCTCGCCCATGCTTTCGGCCAGATGCGCCAGATCCAGACAGGACCGGATCAGGATTGCGTTGAAGCCCGGATCGACCACCTGAAAGGGCAAGGCATCATGCAGTTTCGATGTGTCCCAACCCAATGCGCGGAATCGTTCCACCAGCCAGATATCGCGGTCATATTGTTCCATTGCGGGGCGGTGCGCGGGGTCTGCGTGCTGTGTGTCGCGGCGGGTATCCGCGAGCGCCTGGTCAATGCCGAGACGTTGCACATCGATCAGATGGGCATGGATGCGATCGGCAGGCTTGGCGGGCATCTCTATGCCCGCCAACGTGACCAGTTCGAGGTCGTCACCAAGAGCGTTGAAGACTGGTCATTGATCCGTTCTGGGTAATCCGTGCTGTCACTGCTGTTGTCTCGATCACCGCGATCCGTTGTTTCTGGCCTGCCGCGTTGGCGGCGCACTTGGGAAGTGCCGCACACCCTGAAACCAGAGCAAGCCTGAACCCGATGGACGCTGTAGATTGACCTTTTCCATTCAACACTGATGCTGTCCCCGACATTTCAGTTCAGCGGACCAGTTCCCAGTGGAACCGCGACGTCTCTACTTACTGTGCTGCCGGTCTTGTCGCAGGACCGATGCCAACCCCGAGACGGTCCATCACCTGCAACACTGTGGCGGGCGGATGCGCGACACGTCCGGCAATGCCGCGTCAAATACGAACCAAAGCGCATCTCTATTCGCGTCGCGCCATTATCGCGCTGTTGTCGGCCAGGGCGCTGCCGGGGTAAAGCACCACCCGCGCCCCCTCATCCAGCCCGCCCAGCACCTCGGCGCGACCTGTTGTCTGTCGTCCGATCTGCAAATGTCGCAGCCGTGCCTTGCCTGCGTCTTCGACAAAGACGGCCCAACCATCCCTGTCACGAAACAGGGCGGCCTGCGGAACCTGTAACAGCGCCTCCGCCTCCCAGACGATCAGCCGGACATGCACCCGGAACCCCTCGCCCAGACCGATGCGATCTTCAGGCGGGGTCAGCAGGTCCAGCCGCAGGCGCACGCGCTGCTCCTCAATCCCAAGGGCCGACACGCGGGTGAAAGCGGCGGGGTCGATGCGGCGCAGGCGGGCCTCCAGCACCCCCTCGCCGCCCCAGCGTTCAACCAGCGCCCGCGCGCCGGGGGGCACCCGGACAGCATCGGTCGACAGAAGGTCCAGCTCGATCTCCATGTCATCCAGATTGCCAATGGTCAGAAGCGGGCTCCCCGCCTGCACCAGCCGCGCGCTCTGATCGCTTACTGCCAGCACGATCCCGCTCTGGGGGGCCAGAATGCGGACGCAGCATTCATCGGGCTCGGCGCCGGGGTCGAACAGCGCCTGTGGCCCCAGCAACTGTGCCTGCGCGCGGGTCAGCGTTGCGCGGTTGAGGTCAAGCTGCGACCCGGCGGCCGCAAGGGCCTGTTGCGCGGTCAGATGCGTGGCCTCGATATCTTCCAGCATCCGGCGGGGGATCGTTCCGCGCTCGGCAAGGATGCGGCTGCGTTCAAGCTGCACTTCAGAGTGTTCCAGCCTGCTTTCAGCCTGACGCAGATTGCTTTCGGCCAGTGCGACGGCGGCCTGCGCCTCGGCCACGGCGGCCTCTGCCTGGGCGCGCGCGCGCGCATCCATCAGCGCCGGATCAGCAGGCTGGATCAGCGCCACGACGCTCTCGCCCGCGACGACACGATCACCCACCTCGACCGGTGAGCGCGTGGCCGCGCCCGTGATCGGGGCGGTGATCGCATAAGGGTCGCGCACGCGGGTCACACCTTGCGCAAGGATCACGCCTTGCATCGGGCCGCGTGTCACCGGCGCCAGATCGACCTGCATCGGCTGCGGCCAGAACGCCCAGACCAGCGCAGCCACCAGCCCTGTGCCTGCCAGCCCAAACCCCAGTTTGCGCATCATGCTCATGATCTCGTCCCCATCAATCTCGTGCCTTCAATGCCGTTGCCAGATCCACCCGGTCAAGCCTGCGCCGCACCAACAGCACCGATGCCAGCGCAGCCAGAAACACCGCCAGCGCGGCCAGCGCGAAGGTCCGGCGGGTGATGTAGAAGGGGATCTGGAACATGTCCGTCGACATCGCCCCCACCAGCCCCAGCGCAAGCCCGTAGCCCAGGCCCCAGCCCAGCGGGATGGCCAGCACCGTCAGAAGCATCATCTCGCCTATCAGTACATAGCCGACCTCGGCGCGGCTGAAACCCAGGACGCGCAGGCTGGCCAGTTCGTAGCTGCGTTCTGACAGCTGAATGCGGGCGGCGTTATAGACCACGCCCACGGCAATCAGCACCCCGATCAGGGTGTAGATCCCGACCATGGTCAGCAGGTTCTCGCGCAGTGTCGCATCAAACTGGCGGCGCACTTCGGCCCAGTCGGACAGACCCGCGATACTGGGCGTCTCCTTGATCGCGGCGTTCAGGTCATCCATCCGGTCCGACTG
>SLQN01000564.1 GCA_007131465.1 Paracoccaceae bacterium | reverse complement strand
ATGGTTTTCCTTTGTAGGGTGGGAAGGGCCCCGGCTTGTCGCCGGGGCGGGATCGCGCCGGTTACATGGCGCAGTTTTCACCATGAACGTCGCGGTGTTCCTCGAAGGCCACCCCAACGATACGGTTGGTGATCTCGCCCTCCACCTCGACCACTTCGCGGATATAGACGCGCTGGATGGGATGCTGGTTCGGTGCCCATGCGAAATCGCCGCGCACCGAGGCGAAATCGGCTGCGCGCAGCGCCTCGCGGAAGGCATCGCGGTCGCTGATATCGGCTTGTCCGGCGGCTGAAAGGATCAGATTGGCCGTGTCAAACCCCTGGCTGGCATAAAGCGAGGGGATGCGCCCGTAAGCCGCGCGAAAGGCGGCGACGAAGGCCGTGTTGGCGTCATTGTCCAGATCTGGCGACCATTGGCTTGCGTTGAATACGCCAAGTGCTGCTGCGCCGACAGCAGGCAGAATGTCCTGACTGAATGTGAACGCCGCCGAAACAATCGGCAGATCCAGCCCAGATTGTTCATATTGCCGCATGAAGCTGATCCCCATGCCGCCGGGCAGGAAGATGAAGATCGAATCCGCCCCCGAGGCCCGGATCTGCGCGATTTCGGCAGCATAGTCGGTCTGGCCCACCTGAGTGAACAACTCGCCCGCCAGATCGCCCTCGAAATAGCGTTTGAAGCCTGCCAGCGCGTCGGTCCCGGCGGGGTAGTTCGGGGCCATGATGAAGGTGTTCTCGTAGCCCAGTTCATTGGCATAGGCACCCGCACCTTCGTGCAGCATGTCATTCTGCCAGGCGACGTTGAAGTAATCGCGGTGGCAATTCGCCCCTGCCAGTGCCGAAGGCCCGGCATTGGGCGAGAGGTAGAAAATATCCTGCGCCACGGTCGAAGGCACAACGGCCATCGCAAGGTTCGACCAGATGATGCCGGTCAGGATGTCGGCGCGTTCGGACTGGATCATCCGCTCGGCGATCTGCACGGCCAGTTCGGGACGCTGCGCGTCATCCTCGACCACCAGCCGGATGTCGTGATCCCCGGCCATGTCCAGCGCAAGCAGGAACCCGTCGCGCACATCGACGCCAAGCCCCGCGCCGCCGCCCGATAGGGTCGTGATCATGCCAACAGTTATCTCGCTGGCCTGCGCCATGCCAAGGCTGCCTGCGGCCACGGCTGCAAGGGCCGTCATTCGAACTGGTTTCATCGTGTCCTCTCCCTCCTGGATATTGGTGTTTTGCGAAGTGTTACGCATCTGGCCGGCAAATGCCAAGATTTAGGATGCGCTGCGGTCAATCAGATCCCTGCCTGTGACCGGAAATATCGCCCCACACCGCGCAAGCGCCCCCTTGCGGGCCGCACGGCCCGCGACGCGCCCGAGTGGCCCCTCGGGGGCCGCACCGGGACGCGTCTCCCCCTGACCGGGAGGCGCGTCTCATCCAGGCAGTCGAGGCTCTTACGCGCAGCCTCGGGCATCGTAGGCTGGGCTGTAGCGGGGCGCGGGTTCACAGCCCGGACTGCCCCAGCAGGGCGTGGGTCAGGGCGCTGTCGGGCCGGGTCAGCCCGTCGATAACGTTGAAATGGTGCAGCCCCGCTTCCACCACCAGCCGCGCATCCGCGCCCTTGCGTGCCCAGGCCTCGCGCAGCAGCGCCGATTGGCGCAGGAATTCGGGACGTTCATGCCCGCCGACCCAGGCGGAGATGCGCAGGCCCGGCGCAGGGTCCAGCAATGCAGGACTTTCGCGCGCGGCCTCATCCGCACTCAGGCGGAGCTTGGGATTCATCTGAGTGGCCCGCAGCGGGCGCAGGTCATGCAGCCCCGAGAGCGACAGAACATGCGCCACCCGCCCCTGCACCTGGGGCGGCAGCGGGCCATCTGCGCAGGCCATGCGCGTCACCAGATGGCCCCCTGCCGAATGTCCGGCCAGCACGATCGGGCCATCAACTTCCGCGCTTGCGACAGTGATCGCGCGGCCAATCTGCGCCGTGATCTCGGAAATACGCGCCTCTGGGGCCAGTGTGTAGCTGGGGAGCGCTACGGCCCAGCCCGCCGCCACCGGCCCAGCGGCCAGATGCGACCATGTTGATTTGTCGAAGCGCAGCCAGTAGCCGCCATGCACGAACACCACCAACCCCAGCGGCGCGGCGGCAGGCTCGAACAGGTCATAGCGCGCGCGCGAGGCGCTGTCATAGGGCAGATCAAGCCGCACGCGGGCCGTCGCGCGAAACGCTTCCGCGGCGGCAGCCCATGCGGGCGGATAGGCCTCGGCCCCGTCGATATAAGCCCCGTTTGCGAAAGCATCCTCCCAGTCCACCATGACGCCCGCCTCAGACATGGGCGTGATACACCGCCCGCGCCCGCGCCCAGACGCCTGCGTCCAGCCGGTCGAGGCCCAGCAGATGCGGCAGCAGTTGCGCGGCGAAATCTTCTGATGCCTCAACGGGCAGCAGAGAGGGCAGATTGTCGATGGCCATCACATCCAGCACCGGCTGTCCTGCCACGCGCAGCACAGGCCGCGCCCAGTCGGTGACCCGGTCATAGACCCGGATGGGTGAGAAGTCCGACCCCGGATCACAGGCAATATCGCCGATCACGCGCAGCGCGCGTGGGTCGGTTGGCGTGGTCTCTGGCACGAAAACCGGGGTGCCGGGGGCGGCGAGAATGCAGTTCAGGAAAATACCAAAGCGCAACACTTCCGGGAAGGGACCGCCCTGCGCCGTCTCGGCCATGTCCCAGCCTGTGAGGGGCAGGTCCAGTGCACGGCAGAGATCGGCGGCTCCTGTGCCCACGCGCCCCAGCGCCCCGATGATCAGCACGCGCGGCGGGTCCAGCCCTTCCAGCGCCTGCGCGGCCGCCGCGCGCATTGCCTCCTTGCCCGCAAAACGCGCCACAGGGGGACAGATCCCGCCACGCGCTTGCGCGCCAAAAGCAAGGCAGGACACCGCTGCTCCCGCATAACCTGCCCAGTAGCCAAAGGCCGCAACCCGGCGGCCTGACTCGTCTGTCAGGTATTCCAGATCATAAAGGACCCCGCCCCCGGCCCGGAACCGCGCCAGCAGGGTCGCGCCCGCAGGCTGGCCCTTATAGGCATGGCCGAACATGATGTGGCGATGCACCAGCGGGGTCTCTGCTTCGGGCAGTTCCTTGAGCCCGAAGATGATTGCGTCGCGCGGGGCCTCGGGCCAGGAGCCACATTCCGCGCGCGCGGCCCCGGCCTCCAGATAGGGGGCCAGCGGCAGGGCGCGTTGCGGGCTGTCCTCGATGGTGATGCGGAACCCGGCTTCGATCAGCGCGCGCACACCCTCGGGCAGGATACCCACCCGTTCCTCTTGCGCACGTTCCTCGGCGCGGATCCACAGATGCGTCATGTCAGGTCCTTTCCGAAAACCGCGTCCAGAATGGCCGCCAGCCGCTCGGCATCGTGCTGCGTAAACGCATCAGGCTGGTCGCTGTCGATATCGAACACCCCGATCAACTGGCCCGCGCCGTTGCGCACGGGCAGGACCAGTTCCGAGCGCGTGCTGCTGGCGCAGGCGATATGGCCGTCGAAGGCTTCGACATCAGGGACAAGCTGCACCTCGCCGGTGCGCGCACAGGCCCCGCAGACCCCGCGCGCAAACGGAATGACAAGACAGCCATGCCCGCCTTGGTAGGGACCGATCTTCAGCATCCCGGGGGCGGTGACGCGGTAGAAGCCGGTCCAGTCAAAACGATCATCAGAATGATGAACCTCGCAGGCCAGTGTCGCCATCAGGGCAACAGTATCGGTCTCGCCCTCGGTCAGGGCTTCGATGCGGGCGGCAAGGCTGTCGTAATCGAGCATGAAATTACCTGTGTTGGCAGAGGGAGCAAGCAGCGCAGCGTCCTTGCGACGCGGCCGCGCCCCCCTCGATGGGGGGCAAGGCCGCCCTTGGTTCCGGGGAAGCGCGCATCACGGCAGTTCCAGCGCGATAGCCGTGCCCTCACCGCCGCCGATGCAGATCGCGGCAATCCCGCGCTTGCCCCCGCGCGCCTCCAGCGCATGCAGCAGCGTCACGATGATGCGCGCGCCCGAGGCCCCGATCGGATGGCCAAGTGCGCAGGCCCCGCCATTCACGTTCACCACATCGCGCGGCAGGCCCATTTCACGCATGAAGGCCATGGGCACGACGGCGAAAGCCTCGTTCACTTCCCACAGATCGACATCCCCGACCGTCCAGCCCAGCCGGTCCAGCAGCTTCCGGGCCGCCGGCACCGGTGCGGTGGTGAACCAGCCCGGCGCCTGCGCATGGCTGGCATGGCCGCGCAGGATCGCGCGCGGGGTCACGCCCAGCGCCTCGGCCTGCGCGCGCGACGCCAGCACCAGCGCCGCTGCCCCGTCCGAGATGGACGAGGCGTTCGCCGCCGTCACAGTCCCGCCCGCGCGAAAGGCGGGCTTGAGATGCGGGATCTTCTCGGGCCGCGCCGTGCCCGGCTGTTCATCCTCGGCCACCACGCTCTCGCCCTTGCGCGCGGCAACACGCACCGGCGCAATCTCGCGCGCAAACGCCCCGCTGGCTTGCGCCGCCAGCGCATTGGACAGCGATTGCAGCGCATAGTCGTCCTGGGCGTCGCGGGTGAACTGGTAATGTGCGGCGCAATCCTCGGCGAATGTGCCCATCAGGCGGCCCTTGTCATAGGCGTCTTCCAGCCCGTCCAGAAACATGTGGTCGATCACCTGCGCAT
>SLQN01000073.1 GCA_007131465.1 Paracoccaceae bacterium | reverse complement strand
GGCGTGTCGAAATAGTTCAGCTTCGGCACATCCTCGCCCGCCAGCACATCCAGCGCTGTCTGAAGCGCAGCTTCGGCATCATCGACAGGCGACTGATAGACCGACCCCCAGTATTCGCCGCGCGCCATCGCGTCATAACCGACGGCAAAATTCGTGGCCCCGATGAAGACCATGCCTTCGGCACGCCCCGCAGCAAGTGCCGCATTCAGCGCGCCGACACCCATGTTGTCATCGCCGGAATAGACGCCGTCGATATTGTCAAAACGGGTCAGGAAGGTTTCCATCGTGCGCTGCGCGCGCTCGCGGTTCCAGTCGCCGGGCTGGATGTCCAGCTGCGTCACACCGGGGCACATTTCGGCCAGCCGGTCATCAAAGCCCTGCTGACGCTCTATCGCGGTGGTGTAACCCGGCATCCCGGTGATCTGCACGATCTGGCCTTCTCCGCCCAGTGCATCGCACATCATTTCAGCCGAGTAGATACCCTGCTGGATATTGTTGGGACCCGAAAACGCGGCAATGAAATCCATGCCCGCCTCGGCGATGTTGGAGTTGGTCACCACCACCGGAATTCCGGCATTATGCGCGTTGCGCACGGCAGGGACAAGGGCCTGGCCATCGGTCGGCCAGACGATGATCGCATCGACCTGCTGCTGGATCAGGTCCTGCATCTGGCTGATCTGGCGCGCCACGTCACCACCTGCATCAAGCACGATCACCTCGACATCGGGGTTTGCTTCGGCAGCGGCGATGAAAGCCTGCTCGTAGGTCGTCTGGTAACTGTCGATGCCGACATTGTTTTGCGTGATGCCGATGCGCACGGTGTCGGCCGAGGCCGCGCCGGCAAGCGCAAGCGTCGCACAGCTTGCCATAAGAATGCGTAGGGTCTTGGTCATGGTCTTCCTCCCAGGATTGACTTTGTTTCACCTGTCGAAACTGCACGCACCCCCGCAGGGCTGCAAAACAAGCGATGCTGAAATGTGGCCGGTGAGATCAACGTATCATACAGCCTATTTATTCACTCTGAATATTTTTTTGTTCATTTTGGATATTTTCCCGCTATCGCTGGAAGACCGTTTTGAACAACCTGCAGGAGGTAGATGTGGCAGACAGGCCCGAAACCAAGCCGCCCGACAAACCTAAGCGAAAGCCAGACCAAGTGAAGATGGGAAATATTCAGAACGAAAATTTCTCTGCAGTGCCTGCCCGTTCGGCGGAAGCTGCGGCCGGGTTCGCTGGTCTGTCGGCGGCACTCGATCTGGCGCTGGCGTTTGCGGGCGAACTGGACACCGCGCTCGAGATCGGGGAACCTGATCCCTATCTGAACATGGTCGCGGCGCTGTTGCGCGCGCATCTGACCGGCAGGACAGTCACGGCGACGATGCTGATTTCGGCCTCCGGGGTGCCCTATGCAACAGCGCGCCGCAAATTGCAGCACCTGCTGGATGCGGGCTTCATCGAACAGCGTGCAAGAACGCGGTCCGGCAAATCCTATTCGCTGCATCCGACCGACCGGCTGATGGTAAACTGGCAGCAGCTTGGGGACAGGCTGTTGCGCATCTGCGGCGAAATATCCGGGCTCAACCCTGAACGCGGGCGCGAATATTATTTCGGGGCAACCTATTTGCCTGCAAGCCAGTCAATCGCACCGCCGCAGGTGCTGTCGGAACCCTTGCAACTGGGCGGCGGCCTGCGGGTTCTGGTTCATGGCGACCCGACCTTCATGGTGATGGAAAACCTCAAGCGGCAATTCGAGCAGATTATCGGCACGAATATCAGCCAGAGCGCGTTTTCCATCGACCGCCTGCGGTCCGAGGCGCTGCGCAACGCCGAACGCCGCTTCAGCAAATACGACATCATCGCGGTTGACCTGCCCTGGATCGGTGAATTTGCGGAAAAAGGGGTGCTCAAGCCCCTGGACGTCTGCATGAACCTCGATCGGCTGGACCCGCCTGATTTCCACACCGCAGGGTGGATGGCCGCACATTGGGGGGGGCGCCCTTACGGTGTGCCCAGCCAGACAACGCCGGAACTGCTGTTCTACCGCAAGGACCTGTTCGCCGAGGCCGGTCTGGAACCCCCCTCGACCACGGACCGTGTGATCGAGGCTGCGCGCCATTTCCACGCCCCGCAGAAAGGACGCTACGGCATCGCCTGGAATGCCGCGCGTGGCACGGCGCTGGGGCATCAGTTCCTGATGGCCTGCGCCGATTTCGGCCAGCCGATCGTGAATCTCGACCCGATCGCGGGCGGATTTTCCGCTGATACGGCAGGGCGCACCGATATCGTGCCCACCATCGACACGCCGCTTGCGCTGGATGCCTGCGACTATCTGCTGACACTGCTGCAATTCTCTCCCCCCGACATCCTGTCCATGTCGTGGTACGAACGCGTGCGCCCCTATGCGGCCGGCAAGATCGCGATGGCTTACGGCTACACGCTTCTGGCCCCGTATTTCGAACGCGACCCGGCATCGCCCGCACAGCGCACAACGGGCTATCTGCCGCACCCCGCCGGGCCGAAAGGCCGGCCGGTGGCGCCAGTGGGCGGGTATGCGTTGGGCATTCCCGGCAATCTTGCGCCCGAACGGGTCGCCGCCGCGACCGAGGCGCTGCTGGCCTTCACGTCGCCTGCGGCGCAGAAACTCTATGTGCAGAACGGCTCGCGGACAGCACCGCGCTATTCGGTCGGTGCGGACCCGGAAGTGCGCCGCATCTCGCCCATCTTCGAGGCCGTGGACGCGATGTCGCTGCGCGACGAGCTTCAATACTGGCCGCGCCCCCCGATCCCGCAAATTGCGGAGATCATCGAGATCTGCGGTCAGGAAATGCACGACATGCTGCGCGGCGTGACCGCGCCGCGCGCGGCACTGCGCCGCGCCCAGTCACGGGCCGAAGACGCCCTGAAAACCGAAACGCGCTGAGGAGGACGCTATGGATACCACTCGCCTGAAAGGCAAGAACATCTTGATCACAGGGGCCGCACGCGGCATGGGCGCCTGCAATGCCGAGCATTTCGCCGAACTGGGTGCGAATGTGTGTCTGGGCGATCTGGATCTGGATGCGGCGCAAGAGATGGCAGACCAGATCAACGCCAAGGGCAATGGCCGCGCGATTGCCGTGCGCATGGATGTGACCAAGCGCGAAGACAATGCGAACGCCGTCGCCGCTACGGTCGAGGCGTTCGGCATGATCAATGTCGGCCTGTTCAATGCAGGTTTGAACAAGCCCCGTTTCTTCATGGATATCGATGAAGACAACTGGGACATGATCATGAACGTGAACACCAAGGCCATGTGGCTGGGCATGCAGGAAACCGCCCGCCAGATGATCGCGCAGGGAAAGCAGGACTATCCCTACAAGCTGATCAATGTGGGCTCCATCGCGTCACGCAAGCCGCTGGTGGATGTAACGGTCTATTGCACCTCGAAATATGGCTGCCTTGCGCTGACCCATTGCGGCGCCATCGGGCTGGCCGAGCATGGCATCACCGTCAACGGCTATGCGCCGGGCGTGGTCGTCACGCCGCTGTGGGAACAGCTTGACAAGGACCTCGTGGATATCGGCTTCAAGGAGCGCGAAGGTCAGGCCTATGACGACATCGTGCGCGATGCGTTGCAGATCAAGCGCGTGTCCTACCCCGATGACGTCAAAGGGACTGCCGCCTTCCTGTGCAGTTCCGACAGCGACTACATGACGGGTCAGATGATCCATATCGATGGCGGCTGGTGCATCCAGTAACCGACCGCCACTCCCAGTCCTTCACCCCCACAACTGGATCGCGTGCCCGCACGCCTCCGATGGAGTTTTCCAATGTCACGCGCCTTGATGCCGAACCTACTCACCCCGCAGGACCTTGAACCCAACTGGGAATGGCGCGAGCGCATTCCCGCCTGGGGCCATATGTCCGTCGATTTCGAACGTCGCATCGACCATGACCGCCTGCGCCGCTACCGTCTGGCGCGCACGCGCCAGTCCTTGCAGAACTCGCAAGCCGGGTCGCTGCTGCTGTTCGATGTGAACAATATTCGCTATGTCAGCGCCACCAAGATCGGCGAATGGGAACGCGACAAGATGTGTCGTTTCTGCCTGCTGACGGGCGATGACAGCCCCTATGTGTGGGATTTCGGGTCAGCCGCGATGCATCACAAGCGCCATTCCGACTGGCTGGAGCCTGATCATTGCCTCGCGGGCGTGGTCGGCATGCGCGGCACGATCCCCCCCGAATTCGGGCTGATGAAGAAATACGCCAAGATGATCGCGCAACTGATCAAGGACGCAGGCATGGCCGATATGCCCGTGGGGGTGGATTATGCTGAAACCGCCATGTTCCATGCGCTGCAGGAAGAAGGCATCAAGGTCATCGATGGCCAGCAGATCATGCTGGCCGCGCGCGAGATCAAGAACTGGGATGAAATCCAGCTTCTGACCCAGGCTGCGGCCATGGTCGATGGTGTCTATCACATGATCTATGAGGAACTGAAACCCGGCATCCGTGAAAATGACATTGTCGCCCTGTCCAACAAGATGCTCTACGAAATGGGCTCGGACGATGTGGAAGCGATCAACGCGATTTCGGGCGAGCGCTGCAACCCGCATCCGCATAACTTCACGGACCGGCTGATCCGGCCCGGCGACCAGTGTTTCTTCGACATTCTGCAAAGCTATCAGGGCTATCGCACCTGTTATTATCGCACCTTCAATGTGGG
>SLQN01000539.1 GCA_007131465.1 Paracoccaceae bacterium | reverse complement strand
TGTCGCTGGACCCGCCCGCGCCGGAATACGGGCTGTCCATTCCGCCGATGCGGGAGGGGGGGTATTTCCTGATTGCCTCGTTCTTCCTGCTGATCTCGGTCATGACATGGTGGGTGCGCACCTATCTGCGCGCAGAAGCGCTTGGCATGGGCAAGCATGTGGCCTGGGCCTTCGCCTCGGCGATCTGGTTGTTCCTTGTGCTGGGGCTGTTCCGTCCCATGCTCATGGGGTCCTGGTCTGAAGCTGTCCCTTACGGCATCTTCACGCATCTGGACTGGACCAACCTGTTCTCGCTGCAATACGGCAATCTGTTCTACAACCCGTTCCACGCGCTTTCGATCGTGTTCCTTTACGGGTCTGCCCTGCTGTTCGCCATGCATGGCGCAACGATCCTGGCGGTCAGCCGCTTCGGGGGCGACCGCGAACTGGAACAGATCGTGGACCGTGGCACGGCATCCGAACGCGCTGCCCTGTTCTGGCGCTGGACGATGGGTTTCAACGCCACGATGGAAGGGATTCACCGTTGGGCCTGGTGGTTTGCCGTGCTGACCACACTGACAGGTGGTATCGGCATCCTGCTCACGGGCACAGTGGTCGATAACTGGGCCGTCTGGGCCGAGGAACGCGGCTTCCGCCCGACCTATGACTAAGGAGCATTGAGATGGTTGAACATGACTACATCGTGGAGTCCCCGAGCGCGCGATTGCGCAACTGGGTATTGTCCGAAATGCTGCGCGGAGCGGGCTATGCCGCCCTGCTGCTGCTGCTGATCGGGCTTGGATATGCCATTATCTGGGGCATTGGCCAGCTTCTGCCCGCAGAGAGCAAGAATGCCCCGCCGCCCATGCCCTACAGCGCGTATGAAGCGCCGTTGACTTGGGCTGCGGCATAAACCGGATCGGGGCAGGCCGGGCAAATCGGCCTGCCCCTACCAAGGTTCGGACCATATAGCCGGTCCGAGCGCGGGCTTGTGACGCCCGGTTCCCTTTCCTGTTGGCGACAGGAAACTGGTGCCGTTCGGGGCGACCCCACGGCACTTTTTTTAAATAATGCCGAAAAAACGAAAGGGAACCCCATGGCACAAACTTCACCCTCCGCAACCCCGCATCTGGACCGCGTTGCCGGCCCCGCCGACCTGCGCGACTTCTCCGATAATGAACTCGACATGCTGGCACAGGAACTGCGCGCCGAGACGATCGAGACCGTCAGCCGCACTGGCGGGCATCTTGGGTCATCACTGGGGGTGGTGGAATTGACGGTCGCGCTGCATGCCGTGTTCCGGACCCCGTTCGACAAGTTGATCTGGGATGTCAGCCACCAGTGCTATCCCCACAAGATCCTGACCGGCCGCCGCGACCGCATGGCGACCCTGCGCCAGGCGGGCGGGCTTTCGGGGTTCACCAAGCGGTCCGAGTCCGTGTTCGACCCGTTCGGCGCGGCGCACAGTTCCACAAGCATCTCCGCAGCGCTTGGCTTCACCATCGGGCGCGACATGGGCCAGCCCACGGGTGACGCGATTGCCGTCATCGGCGATGGCTCGATCACGGCAGGCATGGCCTACGAGGCGCTCAACAATGCCGGCAGCGAAGGGCGGCGGCTGTTCGTGATCCTCAATGACAATGACATGTCCATCGCGCCGCCGGTGGGCGCGATGAATACTTATCTGAATCGATTGAACATGCCACATGCCTCGCTTGGGGAAATTGCACAGGGTTTCATGGCGGCGCTGCCGTCTTCCTTGCGCGAGCAGGCGATGGCCGCGCGCGCGCGCGCTTGCGGTGGCCCGCCCGATGCGACGATGTTCGAGCATCTGGGCTTCACCTATATCGGCCCGATCGACGGCCATTCCATGCCCGACCTGCTGGCCACGCTGCGCATTGCCCATGCCCGTGCCGAAGGGCCCGTGCTGATCCATGTGCGCACCGTGAAGGGCAAGGGCTACGCGCCCGCCGAAGCCGCGGATTGCAAGTATCACGGCGTTGCGAAATTCGATGTGGCGTCGGGCACGCAATCCAAGGGCCGGGCGAATGCGCCCAGCTATACCGCCGTCTTCGGCCGCGCCTTGACCGACGAGGCATCGCGCGACCCGACAATCGTCGCTGTCAGCGCCGCCATGCCCAATGGCACAGGTCTTGATATCATGGGCCAGCGGTTCCCGCGCCGGGTCTTTGATGTGGGCATTGCCGAACAGCATGCCGTCACTTTCGCCGCCGGGATGGCCGCCAGCGGGCTGAAACCCTTCTGCGCGATCTATTCCACATTCCTGCAACGCGGCTATGACCAGATCGTGCATGACGTGGCCTTGCAGGGCTTGCCCGTGCGCTTTGCGATTGACCGCGCGGGTCTGGTCGGGGCGGACGGCGCAACCCATGCCGGCAGTTTCGACGTGGCCTATATGACGAACCTGCCGGGAATGGTGGTGATGGCCGCCGCAGACGAGGCAGAGCTTGTCCATATGGTCGCCACGGCGGTCGCGCATGATGACGGGCCGATCGCGTTTCGTTATCCGCGCGGCGAAGGCGTGGGCGTTGATCTGCCCGCGCGGGGCGAGGTGCTGGAGATCGGCAAGGGCCGTGTCCTGGCAGAGGGCGACAAGGTGGCATTCCTGTCCTTCGGCGCACATCTGTCCGAATTGCGTCTGGCGGTCGAGGCGCTGGAGGCGCGCGGCATCACCTGCACCATTGCGGATGCGCGGTTCGCCAAGCCGCTGGATACCGACCTGATCACCCAGCTTGCGCGCCACCACGCGGCGCTGATCACGCTGGAACAGGGCGCGCAGGGCGGCTTTGGCGCGCATGTGCTGCATTTCATGGCCAACGCGGGCCTGCTGGAACATGGGCTTGCTGTGCGCACGTTGACATTGCCCGATCGCTTCATCGAACAGGCGAGCCCGGCTGAGATGTATCGCGATGCAGAACTGACCGCCGATCACATTGCCACAGCGGCCTTGCAGGCGCTGGGAATCGCCCCTCTTTCAAATCGGGCGAATCGGGCTAATGTCATTCAATGCCCCGGTGGGGCCTGAAATATCTGTCATTACAGGGAGCTTTCGGAATGCCACATGCTGAAATGAAGAATGCACCACCACTTTACGGCTGGGCCATCGCAATTGGAGCGGGCGCTGTCGCGACGGGGGTATCGCTGGGCATCGGGAGCGGGGGGAACGGGGCTGTTGCCATTGGTGCGGTTATCGCGCTGGTGGTAGGGATTGTTTTCAACATCGCCGAGAAACCGCCAGCCGCGCCCAGAAAAATGGCACCTGCTGCGCCTACCGTGAACGCACCTGCGCCCACACCTGCGCCCACACCTGCGCCTGTGGCCCCTGCGGCTGCGGAGTCCGCGCCGGCCGAGACCGCAGCAACCGAAACCGGAACAAAACCCGCAGCCCTTTCTGCGCCACAGGGCACCGCTGATGACCTCAAGCAGATCGCGGGTGTTGGCCCGGTGATTGAAGGCAAGCTGAACGATCTGGGGATCTATCATTTCTGGCAGGTTGCGCGCTGGTCGGGGGACGAGATTTCCTGGGTCGACGGATTCCTGAACTTCAAGGGCCGGATCGAGCGGGATGACTGGGTCACGCAGGCGCGCGATCTGGCCAAGACAAGCCCCGCGACACCGCCCGCGACCTGAGGCGTGATTCTGGATGACGGCGGCGGCCCCGGATTGCGGGCCGCCAACGGCATGGACTGGGCGTGCGTCACTGACAGGGTCATGGGCGGTGTCAGCACAGGCCGGTTGACGCGGCGCAGCGTCGATGGTCGTCCGGCCTTGCATCTGACCGGTGCGGTCAGCCTGGCGAATAACGGTGGCTTCGTGCAGATGGCACTGGATCTGGCAGCCCCCGGCAACGTGCTTGATGCGTCAGGGTTCAGCGGCCTGCTGGTGACCCTGCGTGGCAACGGCGAGAGCTACAACATCCACTTGCGCAGCCCCGATATGACGCGGGTCTGGCAATCATGGCGCGCCAGCATCACGGCCCCGGACCACTGGACCGAAACGCGCATCGCCTTCGCGGATTTCGCGCCCCATCGCACTGACCTGCCGGTCAACCCGGCCCGGCTGTCACGTATCGGCCTTGTCGCCATCGGGCGCAAGATGCAGGCCGATCTGGCGCTTGCGCGGCTGGAACTGGTGTAAAGCGTCAGCGCAGCGAGGTTTCGGTGCGCCCGAAAATCGCCTCGGCCTCGGCGCTGCCCTTGGGGCGCAGCGTCAGAAGCCCGTCCTTGCGCTCGATCAGGTCGCGGTCATGGGCGCGCAGGATCGCGGCGCGCGCGCGCGGTTCGGCCCAGCGCAGATGCGCGATCAGGGCGCGCGCGGTATTTTCCTCGGCGGCCTTTTCGGTGTCCTGATGGGTGAACAGATGCGCGACCAGGGCGCGGGTGTCATGGTCCAGCCGGGCGGTGCGCGCCGCATAAGCCTGCGCCACAAGTCCCCGTTCCGGTGCGAACAACAGCGCCAGCGCGAACCATACGCCGGTCATGCTGGCCATCATCCCCCCGATCGAGACATCCCAGATCACCGCCAGCCCATAGCCCGCAAGGCAGGCCGCCATCGCCAGTGACACCGACAGCACCACCATCATCCATAGCCTGCGTGTCAGCAGATAGGCGGTGGCAGGCGGCACGATGACAAATGCAATGAACAGCACCGCCCCCACCGCGTCGAAGGCCGCGACCGCCGTGACGCTGGTCAGGCCCAGCAGCGCGTAAT
>SLQN01000185.1 GCA_007131465.1 Paracoccaceae bacterium | reverse complement strand
TGTCCATCGTGCGCCGGTTGGTCGAGATGATGGACGGTCACATGCAGATCGACAGCGTGCCCGGGCGCGGCAGCACGATCACGATAATCCTGCCGCTGATTTCGGTGTCGCGGCCCGCCGCGGAACCCGAACCGGCGCGGCCAGAGGCTGCCTTGCCGCCGTTGATGGTGCTGGCCGCGGATGACAACCGCACCAACCAGATGATCCTTGGCATGATGCTTGGCCAGCTTGGCGCGCGGGCGTTGATGGCCGGTGACGGGATTGCCGCGCTCAACCTCTACCGGGATCGCGACTTCGATTTGTTGCTCCTTGATATCTCGATGCCGCGGCTGGATGGTGTGTCCCTGCTGCACGAAATCCGCGCGTTGGAACGCAAGACCGGACGCAAGCGCACCCCGGCGGTGGCATTCACCGCGAATGCCATGACGCATCAGGTGCAGTCCTATCTGGATGCGGGCTTCGATGGCTGCGTGACCAAGCCCCTGAAGCTTGATCGTCTGCGCACAGCAATTGGCGATGTGATCGTGCGGACAGACCTGGTCGGGCAGTGATGCATGGTGTCCTGGACCGCGACGGCTTTGACCGGGCGGATGCCGCGGGCGCGTGCCCAGCCTTACCGGACGGGGGGGAGCGTGACTTGCCGCGCACGGCAACTGCGCGCCAGAAGCGCCGCATCGCAAGTGCGCGGCGCGCCCTCATTGGTCAGGCATAGCCGGATGTCCTGCGCCTTTCCGTCGCGGCAGGTCAGAACCATGCTGTCGGAGGTGAAGGCCGGATTGGCCCTGTGAAACGCCGCGAGCACGGCCTCCGGGGCGTGGCGCTGGCCAGAATCGGCCAGCATCCGGCCCGGGCCGAGGACTTCAGGAAACTCCAGCGCAGTGAAGGCCGCGCGTGTCTGCGCGAAATACTGCGCCGGGTCCAGCCCCGTGCAACTGCCATGCTTGCGCCACTGATACGCAGCCAGCCCGGCATCCCCCATGATATCCACCATCCCCTCCAGCAGGGTCGCGCGCGGCGCTGGATGCGGGCTGGCGCAGAATTCCGGCCAGCCGCCATTGTCATGTTGCGGCCACAGCCCATGGACCAGCCAGCCCGCACCCGCGTCGGCCGCGCAGCGCGCCGCGCCGCGTGAGTCACCTTCCGCCGCGCACCAGCTTGGGGTCCAGCTCACGGCAAGGACCAGATAACCGTCGCGCTGTGCAGGTTGTGCGCGCGGCCCCGGCCCGCCCGCGCCCGGAAGGCCCGAAACCATGATCCCGGCAATCAGCACCCCCGCGACCAGCATTCCCCAAAAGGCCTTGCGCATTTCACCTTTTCCTCTGCGGTCTTGCACGCTATAACACCATCATCCCCGAAATCGAGGACGTGCAGGCCCGCCCTGCAGCCGGAACCCCGGCGCCTGATGAAGCATGCGCATTGCACTGCGCTCGTATGACAAGAGGTGATGTCATGTCAAAACCATTGATGGCCAAGGCGACCGCAGTCTGGCTGGTCGACAACACGACGCTGAGTTTCAAGCAGATCGCGGATTTCTGCGGCCTGCATGAACTGGAAGTGCAGGGCATCGCCGATGGGGATGTTGCAGGCGGCGTCAAGGGCTTTGACCCGGTCGCCAACACCCAGCTTGACCCGATCGAGATCGAGCGCGGCGAAAAAGACCCGCGCTATGCGCTGAAGCTTAAATACAACCCCGCCGCAGAGGGCGAGGAAAAGCGCCGTGGCCCGCGCTATACGCCCTTGTCCAAGCGTCAGGACCGGCCTGCCTCGATCCTGTGGCTGGTGAAATTCCACCCCGAACTGGCCGATGCGCAGATCCGCCGCCTTGTCGGCACGACCAATACCACAATCGAGGCGATCCGACAGCGCACGCATTGGAACATTTCCAACCTGCAACCCATCGACCCGGTGGCGCTTGGCCTGTGCCGCCAGTCGGAACTGGACAAGGAAGTGCAGAAAGCCGCTGCCAAGCGCGCTGCCGAAGGCGGCGTCATGAACGACGAGGAGCGTCGCAAGCTGGTTTCGACCGTTCAATCACTGGAGGATGACCCGGAACCCAAGATGCCCGCAGGCATCGCGGGGCTGGAGAATTTCTCGATCAGCGACCTCAATACAGAGACCGGGAAACCCGGCAAGGCCGCCGATTACAGCGATGCCGACAGTTTCTTCAATCTGCCCGATGACGATGACAAGGACGCTGATGACGAGGACGACGACGCCGATGTCATCGACCCGCGCAACCGTTAAGCGCGCGCCAACCGGCTTTTCTTGGCCCGGATTATGGGCTAGGCCACGGGCGCATGCAGGCCAATTCGGGGAAGAGATATGAAATTCACGCTGTCCTGGCTGTCGGATCATCTGGAAACCGACTCCACGCTGCCTCAGATCGCGGACGCGCTGACCGATCTGGGGCTGGAGGTGGAGGAGATCACCGACCCGGCCGAGGCGCTTGGGGCCTTTCGCATCGCCCGTGTGATCGAGGCCGCCCCCCACCCCGATGCCGACCGTTTGCGCCTGTGCCGGGTCGAAACATGGCCCGAGGGTCCGGATGGCCCCAGCGCGGAAGTGCAGGTCGTCTGCGGCGCGCCCAATGCCCGAACGGGCATGCGCGGGGTCTTCGCACCTGTAGGCACGCATATTCCCGGCACGGGCGTCGATCTGAAACCGGGTGTCATTCGCGGGCAGGCAAGCAACGGGATGCTGTGTTCCGAGCGCGAGTTGATGCTCTCGGACGCGCATGACGGCATCATCGATCTGCCCGAGGACGCGCCGCTGGGCATGCGCTTCATCGATTATGCGGGGCTGAACGACCCGGTGATCGACATTGCGATTACCCCCAACCGCCCCGACGCGCTGGGCGTGCGCGGCATTGCCCGCGATCTGGCCGCGCGCGGTCTGGGCACACTGAAACCGCTGGTGGTGACGCCTGTGCCCGGCACGTTTGCCAGCCCGATTGGCGTGACCATCGCGCCGGAACTCAAGGCGCGCGGCTGCCCGCTTTTCGCGGGCCGTGTCATTCGCGGGGTCAAGAACGGCCCCTCGCCCGACTGGCTGCAAAAGCGGCTGAAGGCAATCGGGTTGCGCCCGATCTCGGCGTTGGTGGACATAACCAATTTCTTCACATTCGATCTGAACCGCCCCTTGCATGTGTTCGACGCCGACAAGGTGCGGGGCGACCTGCGCATCCATCCCGCGCAAGGGGGCGAGGAATTGCTGGCACTGGATGGCAAGACCTATCAGGTCCAGGCCGGGCAGATGCTGATTTCGGATGATCATGGCCCCGAAAGCCTTGCAGGCATCATGGGCGGCGAGGCTTCGGGCTGCACCGCGGATACTGTCAATGTGTTTGTCGAATCGGCCTTCTGGGACCCGATGACCATTGCCGCCACGGGCCGCGCGCTGAAGGTCAATTCGGATGCGCGCTACCGGTTCGAACGCGGGGTGGACCCGGCCTTCACCCTTGACGGGCTGGAACTGGCCACGCGCATGGTGCTGGACCTGTGCGGAGGCGAGGTGTCCGAGCTTGTGAGCGATGGCGCAGCCCCTGATACAACGCGCAGCTACCGGTTCGACCCGCTGCGCATGTGCGCGCTGGTGGGCATGGATATTCCCGAGACTGCGCAACGTGCAACGCTTGCGGCGCTCGGCTTTACGCTGACGGGTGATCAGGCGCAGCCGCCATCCTGGCGGCCCGATATCCTGGGCGAGGCTGACCTGGTCGAGGAGATTGCGCGCATTGCCTCGCTCAGCCGGTTGCAGGGCAAGCCGCTGCTGCGCCCGCAAGCCGGGGTCGCGCGCCCCGTCCTGACTCCTCTGCAAGCCCGGACGCGCGCCGCGCGGCGGATGCTGGCGGGGCTGGGCTATAATGAATGCGTGACCTACAGCTTCATTGACGCGGAATCGGCGCAGGCCTTTGGCGGGGGTGCGGAGGCCGTGCGCCTGGAGAACCCGATCTCGTCCGAGATGACGCATCTGCGCCCCGATCTGCTGCCCGGCCTGTTGCAGGCAGCGGCGCGCAATCAGGCGCGCGGCGTGGCCGATCTGGCCCTGTTCGAGGTCGGCCCGGTCTTCAGCGGTGGCGAGCCGGGGGAACAGCATTTGCAGGCGGCGGGGATTCTTGTGGGCGCTGTGGCCCCGCGCGACCCGCATGGCAGCCGTCGCGTGGCGGATCTGTATGATGCAAAGGCCGATGCAGAGGCCGTGTTGGCGGCCATTGGTGCACCTGCCAAGATGCAGATCCACCGCAGTTTGCCCGATTGGTTCCATCCGGGCCGAGCCGGGGTGATCAGCCTTGGCCCGAAACTGGCGCTGGCCGTCTTCGGAGAATTGCATCCCCGGATCATCAGGGCGTATGAGCTGAAGGGGGCCGTCGTGGGCTTCACTGTGTTGGTGGAGAACCCGCCCCACCCCAAGACCCGCAGGACGACGCGGCAATCGCTGGAGGTCAGCGCCCTGCACCCCGTGGAGCGCGATTTCGCCTTCGTGCTGGATGACCGGGTCGAGGCGCTGAGCGTGGTCAATGCCGCTGCCGGGGCCGACAAGGCGCTGATTGCGGGCGTGCAGGTGTTTGACGAATTCACGGGCCCCAAGGCGGCGGCGCAATTCGGGGACGGGCGGAAATCGGTGGCGATATCGGTGCGGCTGCAACCTGTGACGCGCAGCCTGACCGAGGAAGACCTCGATGCGATCAGCCGCAAAATTGTCGACAAGGTCGAAAAGGCC
>SLQN01000541.1 GCA_007131465.1 Paracoccaceae bacterium | reverse complement strand
GTGCGGCGCTCGTGGCGCAGGGACCGGGGCTGTTGCCGCGCATCCGGCTGGTGAGCGAGCCTTTGCTGCTGGATGGCGCTGCCGCCCTGCCGCCGCCCCTGTCGCCGCTGCGGCGGCGGCTGGAACTGGCGCGCCTGATCGACCGGTTGCTGACCAGCGCCCCCGATCTGGCCCCGCGCGCCGCACTTTATGATCTGGCGGACAGCCTCGCGCGGCTGTTTGCGGAAATGCAGGCCGAAGGCGTCCCGCCAGAGCGGTTGCGCGACCTTGATGTGTCGCGCCATTCCGGACATTGGGCGCGCAGCCTTGCCTTCATCACCCTGGCCGAGACGGTGCTGCACCCCGATGCCCCCGACCCGGAGGGCCGCCTGCGCGCTCAGGCCGAGGCGCTGATTTCCCGCTGGCAGGACGCGCCCCCCGCCGACCCGGTGATCATCGCAGGCTCTACCGGGTCGCGCGGGACGACGGCGCTCTTGATGCAGGCGGTCGCGCGCCTGCCGCAAGGGGCGGTGGTGCTTCCCGGCTATGATTTCGATATGGCGGCAGAGACATGGGACGCGCTGGATACCGGCCTCGCCCCGGAAGATCATCCGCAATACCGCTTTCTGCGCCTGCTCAGGGCGCTGGACCTCGCGCCTGATGAGGTGCTGCGCTGGGATGATACGCCCCCACCCGCAGCGGCGCGCAACCGCCTTGTCTCGCTTGCGCTGCGGCCTGCGCCGGTCACGGATCAGTGGATGGAGGAGGGGCCGCGCCTGACAGGGCTGGACGCGGCCTGCACCGGGATGGCGCTGATCGAGGCCCCCTCGCCCCGGATGGAGGCGCTGGCCATCGCGCTCCGCCTGCGTCAAGCGACTGATGCCGGGCAGCGTGCCGCCCTGATCACCCCGGACCGCGACCTGACGCGGCGGGTCGTGGCGGCGCTGGATACCTGGCGGATAACGCCCGACGACAGTGCAGGCCGCCCGCTCGCCCTGTCCGCGCCGGGGCGGTTTTTGCGCCATGTCGCTGGGTTGATGGCACGCAGGCTGGACGGGCAGGCGCTGCTGACGCTGCTGAAACACCCGCTGACCCACAGTGCGGGCGCGCGTGGCGATCATCTGCGCCACACCCGCGATCTGGAACTGCGCCTCCGCCGCCATGCCGTGGCCTTTCCCGATGCGGATGTCTTGAGAGATTTCGCGCAAGCCAAGGATTGCGCGCCCTGGGCCGATTGGCTGATCCGTGCGCTGCCCGGCGATCCTGACCCCGCCCCGCGCCCGATGGCAGAGCTTGTGGGCCAGCATCTGGCGCTGGCCGAAGCTTTGGCAGGTGGGGCCGAGGGCGTCACGGGTGAGTTGTGGCAGGCTGCAGCCGGGGTGCAGGCGCGCCGCGCGATGCGCGACCTGACCACCGAGGCGGTGCATGGCGGCGCGCTTTCGCCCCTTGATTACGAGAATTTCGTGACCCGCTATCTGCAGGGATTCGAGGTGCGCGAACCGATTGCCGCGCATCCCGGCGTGATGATCTGGGGCACGCTGGAGGCGCGCGTACAGGGTGCGGATCTGGTCATTCTGGCGGGGCTGAACGAAGGCGTCTGGCCCAAGGCCCCCGACCCCGACCCCTGGCTGAACCGGCGCATGCGCGCCGATGCGGGCCTGTTGCTGCCCGAACGCCAGATCGGGCTTGCGGCACATGATTTTCAGCAGGCAATCGGCGCGCGCGAGGTGGTCTTGTCGCGCGCCATCCGCACTTCCGAAGCGCAGACCGTGCCCGCGCGCTGGCTGAACCGTCTGACAAACCTGCTCGATGGCCTGCCAGGCGCGGGCGTGGCGGCGCTGGGCGCGATGCGGGCGCGCGGGCAGGGCTGGGTCGACATGGCCACGCGGTTCGATGCCGATATGCGCGCCATCCCCGAGGACGCGCGCGCCCCGCGCCCCGCGCCCGCGCCCCCGGTTTCGGCGCGCCCCCGGCAACTGCCGGTCACGGCCATCAACCGTCTGATCCGCGACCCGTATGAAGTTTATGCGAAATATGTCCTGCGCCTGCGCAAGCTCAACCCGCTGCACCCGTCGCCCGATGCGCTGCTGCGGGGGACCGTGCTGCACAAGGTGCTGGAGGATTTCACCCGCGCCGATCTGGAACCCGACCCGATGGCGCAACTGTTGCGCATCGCGCGCGACACGCTGGCGCGCGAAGTGCCCTGGCCTGCCGCGCGTGCCTTGTGGGAGGCGCGCATGGGCCGCGCGGCGCAGGCGTTCCTGCAGTTCCATCTGGCCCAACCGGGCCGTGTGCTGATGCTGGAGGAACAGGGCGCGATGGACCTGCAAGCGCCCGTATTCCGCCTGACGGCCAAGCCCGACCGCGTGGATGAATGGCCGGACGGGCGCATCCACATCATCGACTACAAGACCGGGCAGGCCCCGACCAGAACCCAGCAGGAACATTTCGACAAGCAGCTTCTGTTGCAGGCCATGATGGCCGAGGAGGGGGCCTTTGCAGCGCTTGGCCTGCGCGATGTGGCGCGGATTACCTATCTGGGGCTTGGCAACAGCCCCAAGCCCGAAGCAACCGAGATTACGCCCGCGCTTCTGGCGCGCACGCGCGATGAATTTACCAGCCTGATCGCAGCCTATCTGGACGCCACCAAGGGCTTTCCGGCGCGGCGCATGGTGCTGAGCGAGCGTGAGGTGTCGGATTATGATCATCTGTCGCGCTTTGGCGAATGGGTGATGCAGGATGCGCCAGTCCTGCTGCCCGTGGGAGAGCGTGATGCAGTTTGACGACGCTACCCTTGCGCAGAACCGCGCATCCAGCCCGCTGGCCTCGACCTGGCTGTCGGCCAATGCCGGGTCGGGCAAGACCAAGGTCCTGGCCGACCGCGTGGCGCGGCTGCTGTTGCGCGGGGTGGAACCGCAGCGCATCCTGTGCCTGACCTATACCAAGGCCGCAGCCAGCGAGATGCAGAACCGCCTGTTCAAGCTGCTGGGCAGATGGGCCATGCTGCCCGAGGCCGACTTGCGTGCAGCCCTTGCCCGGATCGACGAGGTGCCAGCAGCTGGATTGGCCGAGGCGCGGCGTCTGTTCGCCCGCGCGATCGAGGCGCCGGGCGGGTTGAAGATACAGACCATCCATTCCTTCTGCGCCGCCCTCCTGCGCCGGTTCCCGCTGGAAGCCGGGGTGTCGCCTGCTTTTGCGGAAATGGATGACCGCTCGGCCCGGATCCTGCGCGCGGATGTGCTGGACGCTTTGGCCGAAAGTGACGGGCATACGGCGCTGGAGGGGCTGGCGGCGATGTTCACGGGCGCGGATCTGGACAGTCTGCTGGTCGAGATCTGCGGCAATGCCGCGGGCTTTTCCGGCCCACTGCCAGATGCGGCCTTGCGCGCGGAGCTTGGTCTGCCAGCGGGGTTTGATGAAGCCGCAGTTCTGGCCGAGGTGTTTCTGGGCGGTGAGGCGGCCTTGATGGACGACATCCTGCCCTGTCTTGATGCGGGCAGCGCCAATGACATCAAGGCGGCTGCGGCGCTGCGCGAGATTGCGCTTGGTGTCCCCGAGCCGGAAACGCTGCGCGCCCTTGAAGCCGTGTTCCTGTTCAAAAGCGGTGCGCGGGCGTTCGAGGCCAAGATCGGCAGTTTCCCGACCAAGGCCACGCAAAAGGCGCTTGGTGGGCTGCTCGACCCGCTTCAGCAGTTCATGGCGCGGGTCGAGGCCGCGCGCCCGCACCGCCTTGCACTGGCAGCACATACCCGCGCAATGGCGCTGCACCGCTTTGCCCGCGCCTTCCTGCCCGCCTATGCGCAGGCCAAAGCCGCGCGCGCGATGCTGGATTTCGACGATCTGATCACCCGTGCCGGCCAGTTGCTGACTGATCCGTCGGTCGCGCAATGGGTGCTGTTCAAGCTTGATGGCGGCGTCGATCACATTCTGGTGGACGAGGCGCAGGACACCTCTCCGGGCCAGTGGCGCGTGATCGAACAACTCGCGCAGGAATTCACGGCCGGTGTCGGCGCGCGGGATGCCAGCCGCACGCTGTTCGTGGTGGGCGACAAGAAACAGTCGATCTATTCCTTTCAGGGCGCCGATCTGGCCGTGTTCGATGCGATGCAGGCACAGTTCCGCGACCGGCTGGCGCATGTCGATATCCGGCTGAATGAAGCGCTGCTGGCACATTCCTTCCGGTCCTCCGACGCGATCCTGCGCACTGTCGATGCCACCTTCCGCCCGCCGCGTGATGCAGGGCTTGGCGGGCCGCCGCAGCATATCGCCTTCAACCCGGTCCTTGCCGGGCGGGTCGATCTGTGGCCAGCCATCCCGCGCCCTGACGCGCTGGAAAAGCCGCAATGGTTCGATCCTGTGGATGTGCTGCCCGAGGAACACCACCATCGCCAGCTTGCCCGCACCCTTGCGCGCGAATTGCGCGGCATGATCGATGCGCGCGTGGCGATCCCCCATCGCGACGGCCCGCGCCCGCTGCGGGAGGGCGATGTGCTGATCCTCGTGCGTCGCCGCAATACGCTTTTTCACGAGATCATTGCCGCGTGCAAGGCCGAGGGCCTTGAGATTGCGGGCGCGGACCGGCTGCGACTGGGCGGCGAGATGGCGGTGCGCGACCTGACCGCGCTTCTCGCGTTCCTCGCGATGCCGGAAGATGACCTGTCACTGGCGGGCTGCCTGCGCTCGCCCCTGTTCGGCTGGTCCGAGGATCGGTTGTTCCGGCTGGCACAGGGGCGCGGGGATACCTTTCTCT
>SLQN01000189.1 GCA_007131465.1 Paracoccaceae bacterium | reverse complement strand
TGCCAACAGATCGCGCAGAATCTCCAGATGCTCGGGGCGCATCTCTTTCTCGATGCAATCCGCGCCAAGGCTTTTCACCGATCCGCGCACGAACAGCCGCGCCTCATACAGCGAATCGCCCAGCGCGTCGCCCGCATCGCCGCAGACCACCAGATTGCCCGCCTGCCCCATGAAGGCCGACATATGCCCGATATTGCCCTGCACGACGATATCGATCCCCTTCATCGAAATCCCGCAGCGCGAAGCGGCATTGCCCTTTATGACCAGCAAGCCCCCGCGCCCGGTCGCGCCCGCATACTGGCTGGCATCGCCGTCGATGATGACCGTGCCCGACATCATGTTTTCGGCCACCCCCGGCCCGGCAGAGCCTGTCACATGCACCCGCGCCTGCTTGTTCATCCCCGCGCAATAATACCCGGTGGAACCGCGCACCGTGACTTCGATGGGCGCGTCCAGCCCGACCGCGATGGCATGCGCGCCGCGCGGGTTCAGGATGTCCCATTGCGTCGCGTTGGTCTGGTCCTTTTGAGCCTGAAGGGTCGCGTTCATGTCGCGCAGCGTGGCAGTTGCAAGATCAATCGTCTGCATGGGTCAATGGCTCCAGAAATAGACAGTCGCGGGCTCGGGTTCCCAGACGCGGGCGCCCTCGATCCCCGGCAGCCCCACCAGCGCGCGGTATTCGGACCCGAAGGCCACATACTGATCGGTCTCGGCCATCACAGCGGGCTTGCAGGCAATCGGGTCGCGCACCACGCCGAACCCGTCGCGCGTGCCGACAACAAAGGTAAAGAACCCGTCCAGATCCTCCAGCGCGCCGTCAAGCGCTTCGCCGAGCGACGCCCCTTCGCGCATCTTCCAAGTCAGATAGGCCGCACCGACTTCGGTATCATTCTGGCTGTCGATGCGGATGCCTTCGCGCCGCAACCTGCGCCGCCAGTTGTTGTGGTTCGACAGCGACCCGTTATGCACAAGGCATTGGTCCGCCCCTGTGGAGAAGGGATGCGCGCCCTCGGTCGTGACCGCCGATTCCGTGGCCATCCGCGTGTGGCCAATACCATGCGTGCCCCCCATCGCCGCCAGATCGAAACGCCGCGCCACATCCCGTGGCAACCCGACTTCCTTGTAGATCTCGATCCGTTCCCCGGCGCTCATGACCCGCAGGGATGGGCGCAAATCAGCAAGCGCGCTGCGGGCATCGGCAACGCTGTCGGCAGGCAGATCAAGCACGGCATGGGTGTCCTTGCGCCGCAGCGAAACCTCTCCCCCCAACACTGCGCCCAGATCCTGCGCGAGCGTCTGGAAATCCCTCTCCGGCATGTCTGACTGAAGCGTCATGCGCGCCCGGCCCGCCATGCCCTGGCCATAAATGGCAATGCCTGCACTGTCGGGTCCGCGATCGGTCATCGTCACCAGCATGTCGGTCAAAAGCGCGCCCAAGCGCGGTTCCAGCGCCTTGTCTTTCAGAAACAATCCAACGATTCCGCACATGCGGCACACTCCTTTGCGTAACGTCACATTCGCTAACAGTCGGATGCCATTTTTTCAATCCAGAAGAAACTTATTTTCCCCTCCATCGCATGTTGCGATGAATTATTGTGCACCCTCAGCCAGACTGCGGGTACGCAATGATCGACAGATAGCGCGCAGGCAGGCGTTCCAGCCCTTCGGGACCATGCGGCGCATCCGCGTCGAAAAACAGCGTGTCGCCGGGGCGCAGATGATAAAGCCGGTCACTGTGGCGATACAGAAGCTCCCCCTCCAGCATGTAGATCGTCTCGATCCCGCCATGCTGGAATGTGGGAAAAATATCCGATTCGGTGCTGAGTGTGATCAGATAGGGCTCGACCATCACGCCGCTGGCATTGGCGCCGATATGGCCGAGCAGATTATACTGATGCCCGGCCCGCGTGCCGGCCCGCGCAATCTCGACCCCTGTGCCTGCCGGGGTATGCACCGCCTCGCGATGTTCCTCGAAACGGCGGAAAAAGGCCGTCAGCGGCACGCTGAGCGCATGTGCCAGTGTCTGCAAGGTGGTCAGCGACGGCGAGATATTTCCGTTCTCGATTTTCGACAGCATCCCGATGGACAGCCCGGTCAGCGCGCCCAACTCCGCCACCGTGATCCCCTTCTGCCGCCGAAAGGCCCGCAACTCGCGGCCGATCGCCACTTCCAGAACATTCTCGCGCTCGTCGCGCACTCGGTGCGGGTCCTGGTCCAGTCTGACCCTGCGTCCCTGGCCCCGGGGCTGCCCTGCCGGCTCGGACATGATCGCTCCTTCCCTGCAACCCGGAGTTCCTGACAGGACCCGAGTTGCGCGCAGACGTGTTGCGCACAGGATAGGTCGCAGCGCAGAGAATGAAAACAACGAACCAAGCTCTCAGGTAGTCACCTGTTTCACCCCGTCATGCCGGTCTTGCCGCCCCGAGAGCATCGTGCTGGCGAAGCAGCATCCGTCAGCCCCGCAGCCCTGAAACCTGCGCGGCCTCGACCGGATGCCCGCCCTCAAGGACCAGCATCACCTGATCGCCCTCCTTGCGCGCTTCCATGATCCGCGCATAGCCAAGGACGGGTTCAGCGCTGATCAGGGTTCCGGCCCGGAAACTTTCCATCTCGATCTCATAATATCCCGGCACAGGACCGCCCTCGGATGCCGGAGGCGGATCGAAGAGAATCTCGGAGGCAGCAGGATCGACGCCATAGCGGCCGACCTCCGCGCCATCGCGCGTCCGAAGCACCAGTTCGGCGCGATCTGCACCGTTCACCGCAGGCAGGATGAGTTGCATGGGCGCGGACCCCACCTGCTGCGGGGCCGCGCTCAACGCGTCCCGCCCGACCCACGCGCCCAGTTCCGCAAGGCCCATGCGGGTCGCCAGCCGGGACAACAATTCATTGGTGCGCACCTGCTGTTCAACGCCGGAAAAGGTGGCAAGCTGCACGGCGAAATCCGACGCCTCGATGGGTTCAAGCGGGTTCTGGTTCTGCAACTGCGTGGTCAGCATCCGCAAAAATGTCTCGAAATCGGAGGAAATCCCGGTCGTTTCTTGCGACGCCTTCGCCGGGATGGCCCTGTTGGGCGCTGCCGTCAGCGCAGCAGACTGTAGCGTATCCATTCAAATGTCTCCCATATCATCTGTGGGGCAGGACGCCAGAGCGCCCTGCCGCGCGAAATTCAACGCGTGTTCGAATCATTCTTCGCCGACAAAGGTCCGGCCAGACTTGACCAGATGGCGTTTAATCGCGATCACAGGCGCATATCGACGCCGCCGCCTGCAGCACCGGAGCGCGCCTGTGGTGCGATCTCGTGGCTGAGGGCGGGCATGTCCGAAGCGACACCCGCTGCTGCGGTCTGTGCTTGTCCGGCCCCCGACCGCCGATCATCGGATTGCGCGAACCCAAGATCAAGGGCGTCATAGCCAAGTGCTCGCAGGTCCTGTTCCAGATCGCCTGCATGGCGGCGTATCATCTCCAGCGTCTCGAGGCGATCTGCGGTGAAGAAAAGTTGCATTCCGTTCTCGCCCGGTCGCAAGCTGATGCGCAACCGTCCCAGTTCGGCCGGGGCGAGCTGTATCTCGAAAGCGGATTGGCCCGATCTGCGCACGCCTTCAAGGATCTGAACCCGCAGTGATCGCGCGCCACTTTCTCCCGCAAGCGCCGCAGTCAGCGGCTGGGGTTGTGACTGCGACTGCGGCTGGGACGCCAGCGTTTGAACAATGCCGGGAGCAGGCAGGGACCCGCCATCAGGCCGGTCAGGTCTGCCGAGATGCACAATCTCGGTCTTGTCTGGTGCGGGCAAGATCAGTCGCGGATCAGGCGGTACGGTCACAGTTGCCGAATTCCCCGGTGATAGGAACGCCCCGGCCGACAACAGCACAGTCGGTGGGCTGGAGCCGGGTGGCGGTTCTTGCTGGCGCGCGATTGCCTGTCCCGATTCGGCACGGGGTCGCTGTGGCAGGATAATTGCGGTTTCGACTGTCTCAGGCGCTGAGAGGCCCGGAGCCAGAGTGTCGCGCAGGACAGCGACGCCGGATGCGCCAGTCTGGTCTGGCGAAATCGCCCTGCGCGTCGCGAGGCCAGCAGCCATCACCATACCAGTCACCGTGTCGGTCGCTGGGCCAGACACCGTACGGGCACCCTGTAACCCGGCATCCCCATATGGCCCCGGCAGGGCATCAGCCATGGCTTTTCCCTGTATAGCCCGCGACGCGGCGGATGGCAGAGCCACAGACGGCACCGCATAAATCCGCGCGTCAGCCTCCCCGATCAGGGGCAAGGGCGCCGCCGGGGCGCGCAACATCCCGGTTTCGGCCCTCCGCATGTCCGCCAGACCCGGCCCGTCCCGCGTCGCTGCGACCGGGTCCGCCGCTGCAGGAGGCTCCGATGTCGGGTGGCGTGCCGTCAGGGGTGTCGTCGCATCAGTCAGTCCCGGTTCTGCCGCGCGGGCCATCAACAGCGCTTCCATCGCCCCGCGCGTCTGCGCCCCGCGAGCTTGCCCAGTGCCGGGTGCGCGCAGTGTCAGGGCATCATGCGGACGGTCTGGGACGCGGCGCGCGATTGCCTGTTCTGGCATGATCCGGCGGCTTTCGGTGGATCCCGTTGCGTCGCGCGCGGCCCTGATCGGGCGCCCGATGGCCGCGTCACGCAGGGCTGCATCTGTATCGGGGCGCGCCGCAGTTTCCACATCACTCACCACGACACTGTCAGCCGCCGGGAATTCGGGATTTGCAACCGGACCTGCCTGCGCCCGGATTTCCGTTCCGGGCATCAGGGGCCACGCTGGCCGCGCGGTCGGCACAGCATCCCGAAGCGGTGCCACCAAGGCATCCTGCGCTGGTCCCGGGCCCTGACCCGAGGTTCGGATCTGAAATCGCATCATGATTGGATATTCGGACCTTGCTTCCCGCCCCCGTGCCAAAAGCCCTGCCCCATCGCCGGAAATCTGCGGTTCAGGCGTCCTCCCATACGCGTGCACATCAAAGGCATCATGGGGCGCGGGCAATGCGTCTTCCCGGACACTGCCTTCCGGACTGACTGGCCCTGATGGTCGCGCGCGGACCGTTGTGCCGAGCGCAGGCTCCGGGTCTGGCACCTCCGGATCAGCGCGCTGCAATGGGCCAGACCCTTCCACGCCCGGCCCTTCAGGCGCAGCGGTCCGCGATTGCCGCGCGCGGGTCGCTGTATCGCCTGCGTCCTCCGCGTCCGGTGCGACCGGAGCAGCACCTTGCGCGGTGTCGGCCTCGATGCCCTGCACAGGCGGTGTATGTGTCACCCCTTCCGCAATGCCCGCTGCCAGAACGCCCCTGTCGGCCAGCACAACAGCGTGAAACAACATGTGCGAAGGTCGCGGCACGACAGCGTGCGCGGTTCCTTTTTCGCTGGGTTTCAGTATTTCAAGAGGGCTGATGATCATCGTGGCGTTGTTCCGATCCTGGCATTTCCAGACCCGGTTATGACACGCAATGCTTACCGAATCTTTACCGTCCGCTGGCATTGTGGCCAAAACCCAGGGCTGTAAAGGACGCAGAATGGAGATTTCTATCGCGACATTGCCTGACCATCGGGACAGGCCCGCAGGGCGTGCTGCCGACACCGCCGAAGCGATGCGAAAGACGGCGCAGGAGTTTGAAGCTGCCGTGCTGGCAGACTTGCTGCGCGCCGCCGGTGCAGGGCAGGCACGCGCTGAATTTGGTGGCGGGGTCGGGGAAGATCAGTTCGCGTCCTTCCTGCTGGACGCGCAGGCCGCGCGGATCGCGGCATCCGGCGGGATCGGGCTGGCGGAAATCGTCCTGCGCGGGCTGCTCGCGCAGGACAGCACAGAGGATCAGACACCATGAACACAGGTCCCGAAGCCCTGCGCGCGCTTCTGGAGGAGGAACGGGATGCGCTTCTTGCCGGGGAACTTGACAGGCTTGCCGCGCTTGCGGACCGCAAGGAACATCTGTGCGCCGCGCTGGCGGACGCAGGTCCGGGTGATGACCACATGCGCGTCCTCCGCGATGCCCTGACGCAGAACGCGGCCCTGCTGAAAGCCGCGCAAGCGGGTCTGGACGCGGCGCGTCTGGTGCTGTCGGGCGAGCGCCCGGTGCAGACCATGACAGTCTATGCCCGCGATGGCGCAAGCCGGGCGTTGCGCAACACGCGGCCGGGCTTGCAGCACAAGGCGTGACCGGGATTAACCATCTTGCAAAATTCCGGACCCGAACAGGCACAAACCGCGCCGATCTTCAGACTTCCGAAAGCACTAAGCGCGACACTCACTTCAACAGCCAGAAAGCTGCCCGCGCTTGCCTTGCCAAGCGCTGCGTTTCGCAGAAAGCGGTCATCCACACCCTGCGGGGTGTCATTCCTGACCAGTGCAAAATGCACGAACTGAAAGGCTAGATCATGTCAAGCATCCTGACAAATAACGGCGCGATGGTCGCACTGCAAACCATGCGCTCCATCAACTCCAGCATGGCCACCACCCAGAACGAAATCTCGACCGGCAAATCCATATCCAACGCCCGCGACAATGCGGCGGTCTGGGCCGTCTCCAAGACGATGGAAGCCGATGTTCAGGGCTTCAAGAGCATTGCCGACAGCCTTGCTCTGGGCCGGTCCTCGGTCGGAGTGGCGCGGAATGCGGCGGAAACCGTCACTGATCTTCTGACCCAGATGCAGGGCCAGATCGTGGCCGCACAGGAAGACAATGTCGATCGCGCCAAGATCCAGAACGATGTCGATGCGCTGCGTCAGCAGATCGGTGCTGTTGTCAGTGCGGCGCAGTTCAACGGACTGAATCTGGTCAATGGCTCTAACACCGATCCGGTGGAAGTGCTGTCGTCCCTTGATCGTGCCGCCGATGGGACGGTGACCGGGAACACCATCGCGGTGAACGCGCAGAACCTCACGCAGGACGCGGCGGTGATCGATACAACTGCCGGTTATGCGGCAGGAGCTGCCGCCCTCGGCGCCGCATCCCAGACTCTTGACAATAACCCGGGGAATGCGACGCAGGAATTCACGATAGCTGGCGTCGAAGCCGGTCGCGCCTTCTCGCTCAACCTGAACTTCTCGGCAGGTCTGACCGGCGGCGCCGCCGAAACCGCGGGTGGTACGCAGGCAGATGCAGGGGAAATCGCCTATGTTGCAGCAGCGGGCGATACTGCGGCAGACGTCGCGCAAGGGCTGGTCGATGCCTTCAATGCCTGGGCCGCGGAAAACGACGCCTATGATCTGGAACTGAGCGTCAACGCCAGTGGTCAGCTGGTGGCCGAGCGTACTGGTCTTGCCGCTGGTCAGACAGTCGCGGTTGCGATTGACACCGTGACCAGTGACGAGAACCGCGCGGCTGGTGGCCTGTTTGCCATGGCCGGGATGGATGTCAGCACCAAGGAAGGCGCCGAGCAGGCGTTGAACGATATCGAGGGCCTGATTCAGACAGCGATCAACTCGGCAGCGGCCTTCGGATCTGTCCAAATGCGCATCGACACCCAGAGCGAGTTCGTCAAGAACCTGTCGGACGCGCTGACCACGGGGATCGGCGCGCTGGTCGATGCCGACATGGAAGCCACCTCGGCCCGCCTGCAGGCCCTCCAGGTGCAGCAGCAATTGGCCATCCAGTCGCTGTCCATCGCGAACCAGCAGCCGCAGAATATCCTCGCGCTGTTCCGCTAAGCACACGCGGCATGAGCCCGGCGCTGCCGGGCTCATGCAGGTTCGTATCCCCTTGAGCAGAGAGTTCCCCCATGAATGCCCATGCACTTGCGCACGCGGCCTATGGTCAGGCCAACACCGCGCAGAAACATCCCCGCTCGGCTGAATATGACGTTATTTCACGCATCACGGCACGGCTGCGGCGCGCGGCGGATGCGCGGCCTGCCAATTTTGCAAATCTTGTCGCGGCAATGACCGAAAACCGCAGGCTCTGGACCGAGCTGGCGGTCGATCTGGCCAGTCCCGGCAATGCCCTGCCTGCGCCACTGCGGGTCCAGTTGCTGCAACTGGCCGAATTCACGCTGCGCCACAGCGAAGAGGTGCTGGCCGGACGCGCCGATGCTACGGTCCTGATCGACATCAATCTGGCCATCCTGCGCGGGCTGGCCGGACCCGGAAAAGGTGATCCCACATGACCGGGCTGGTGATCCGGCTGGCCCCTCATGAACGGGTCTTGCTGAATGGCGCGGTGGTCGAGAATGGCGACCGGCGCGCCAGCCTGTCGATCAAGACCCCCAACGCGCATGTCCTGCGCCTGCGCGACGCGATCCATCCCGATCAGGCGAATACGCCTGTCAAGCGCACCTGCTATCTTGCGCAACTGGTTCTGGCAGGCGATTCGAAGCCCGAGGACATCCGCGCGCCCCTCTTGCGCGCCATCGAACAACTCAGCCAGGTTTTCACCGATCATGACAGTCGCCGCTTGCTGGACATTGCGTCGCAGACTGTCCTCGAGGGAGAATTCTATCAGACGCTGAAATCCCTGCGCCTTCTTCTGCCGCGCGAAGAGCGCATGTTTTCCGCGCGCGTGTCATGAGTTTCCAGCCCATCATCCCCATGTCGGGTCTTGGCGGATGGGCCTTCCTGTCGCGCACCCGCGCGAAGCAGGAGGCAACCTTCAACGCAACGCCCATGCTGCAACGCGAAGCCACGTATTTCCGCGACAAGATCGCGGATATCCGGTCTGCCGATGATCTGGTCAAGGACCGCCGCTTGCTGCGCGTCGCGCTGGGGGCGTTCGGCCTGCAACAAGATCTCGACAACCGCGCTTTCATCCGGCAGGTGATCGAGGGCGGCAGCGAGGACCGGCGCGCGCTTGCCAACCGGCTTTCGGACAAGCGCTACCTGGCTTTGGCCCAGGGTTTCGCGCATCTTGCGAAAGGGGCCGACCCGACGCTTGCGCCCGATGGTCTTGCCGACCGGCTGATTACCCGGTTCAAAGGGCGCGAATTCGAAGTCGCGGTCGGCGAGCAGGATCAGACCATGCGCATGGCACTGGCCTTCCAGCGCGACCTTCCTGCCCTTGTTCAGGACTACAAGACCGAGACATCGCGGTGGTATGGCGCGCTGGGCAACCCGCCCTTACGGCAAGTGCTGGAAACCAGCCTCGGTCTGCCCAAGGAATTCGGGCTACTCGACATAGATGATCAGGTCGTCCGGATGCGCAAGGCGCTGCAACAGCGTTTCGGAACAACGGATCTGAGTGACATCACAAGCCCGGACTCGATCGAGAAAGTGACGCGCCGGTTCATGGTGATGCAGCAGCTGCGCGAGATCCAGACGCAGATCAGCCCCGGCAATGGGGCACTCTTCTTGCTGCAAAGCGCGCGGCGCTGAAGGATCGCGGCGTCGAAGCCCGCAGAGTGTCTGGAAATAAGGGTCACGCACTCCGGACCGAAGCGCAACATCTCGAAGGGAAGTCAGACCGTCGCACCGGCGCGGGACCACATAAGGGGCTCTGCCAGCCCTATATGCTGTATCGACTGCCCAAGACCGATGGACACAGAGCACCCCGCGTCGCGACACAGTCAGGCGGATCCGGCGATACGACAGGATCAGCCACCCCTGCCCCCGGTGTTGGCGACGCTAAGCAAAGCCTCGGGCAGGACCGCAGCCAGCACGTCAAGATCCACAGGCCGGCCCGCAGTCACGCGGATGCAGCGGTCATGCGGCACGACAAACGGCATGCGCACGAACACATCGCGCGCCATCAGCGCCTTCACGACACCGCGCGCGAAATCCCCGTCGCGCCCGCAATCGATGGTGATGAAATTTGTCGCCGAAGGCAGCGCGTGCAGCCCGTTATCCGCCGCAATCTCGGCCAGCCGCGCGCGGGCAACAGATAGTTCATCCTGCACATGCCGCAACCAGTCCTGATCTTTCAGCGCCGCCAGCGCTCCGGCCTGCACGATACGCCCAATCCCGAAATGGTTGCGAATCCGGTCGAACATCGCGATCACGGGCGCGGGCGCAATCGCATATCCGACACGTAGCCCTGCCAGACCATAGAGCTTGGAGAATGTGCGCATGCGGATCACCCGGTCATCCAGCGGGTCGATTAGCGGGGCCGTGCCTTCGGGGGCGGCATCGATATAGGCTTCGTCCAGCACCAGAAGCGTGCCCTCCGGGACGGCCCTGATCATGCGTTGAACGATGCGGGCGGAATGCCAGCTTCCCATCGGGTTGTCAGGATTGCAGAAATACAGAAGTTTCGCGCCAACCGCCTCGGCACGTTCCAAGAGTGCTGCGGGGTCTTCGTGATCGTCGCGGTAAGGAACCTTGTGCAGCACCCCGCCAAACCCTGCGACATGGAAATTGAAGGTCGGATAAGCCCCATCAGAAGTGACAACGGCATCCCCCGGCGCAACCAGCATCCGCACCAGATTGCCCAGAAGACCGTCGATCCCTTCGCCCACAATGATGTTCTCGGGGGCGATGCCGTGATGCGCCGCGAGTGCGTGGCGCAGGTCATGCGATTCGGAATCGCCATACATCCAGGCATCGGCGGCAGCCGCCTGCATGGCGGCGATGGCCTTCGGCGACGGCCCGAAGACACTTTCATTCGCCCCCAGCCGCGCCCGGAACGCCCGGCCTGAAGCACGCGTATGCGCTTCCGGCCCGACAAAGGGCACAGTGGCGGGCAGGCCTGCGACAAGATCAGTGTAGCGCGGGTGGGTCATGCGAGAGTGGATAGGCGAGACGTGCGGTCCGGGCAAGTCCCAAGCGCTTGGCGCATCACACCAGATCGCCCGCGTCCATCCGCGCAAGGAAGGCCTCGGCCTCGGTCAGAACCATATCGCGGCGGGTCTGATCCATTTTGTCAAAGGTGCGATACATCTGTGCCATGCGCGGATTCGCGACAAAGCGGTCTCTGTGCCGTATCAGGAAATGCCAGTACAGCAGGTTGAAGGGACAGGCCTTCTCGCCGGTCCTGTCCTTCACCCGGTAGTGGCAGGACTTGCAGTAATCCGACATCCGGTCGATATACGCACCCGAACTGACATAGGGTTTCGACCCGACGATCCCGCCATCAGCGAACTGGGACATGCCGACGGTATTCGGGGCCTCGACCCATTCATAGGCGTCGGCATAAACGGCCAGATACCATTCATGCACTTCGGTCGGATGGACCCCGGCCAGAAGTGCAAAATTGCCGGTCACCATCAACCGTTGAATGTGATGTGCATAGGCCAGATCGCGTGTTTGGCCAACGACTTGCGAGATGCAATTCATCTTCGTTTCCGCGCCCCAGTAGATTCCGGGCAATGCGCGGTCATGGCCCAGCGCGTTGCTGGCGGCATAGTCCGCCCCTTCACGGAAATAGATACCCCGGACGAATTCGCGCCAGCCGATGATCTGGCGAATGAACCCCTCGACTGCGTTCAGAGGTGCTTCGCCTGAATGATAGGCCGCCTCGGCCTTCTTGCATATTTCCAACGGCGTCAACAAACCGACATTCAGATAGAGCCCGATAACTGCATGATACAGATACGGGTCGTCTTGCAGCATCGCGTCCTGATAAGTTCCGAAACCAGGCAGCGAATGAGTGATGAAATGGTCCAGCGCGCGCAGCGCGCCTGCGCGGTCCGTCTGGAAATGAAAGGGCCGTAGCCTGCCAAAATTGTCCGGGAACCGCGCTTCGACAAGATCGAGCACGGCATCGAGCACCGCATCGCCCTGCGCCTTGGGGAAGGCGACGCGAAACAGGTCGGCTTTCGCGGGTTTGCGATTCTCATGGTCGAAATTCCACTTGCTGCCAAGCGGATGTTCCCCCTCCATCAGCAACCCGGTCTTTCGGCGCATCTCGCGGTAGAAATATTCCATCCGCAGGGTCTTGCGGCCTTCGGCCCAAGCTTCGAATTCGGAATGCGAACACAGGAACCGGTCATCGGGTAGCAGGGTCACGTCCAGCGGCATGTCCTGCAAGGCCCCGATCAGACGCCATTCGCCGGGCTCCGTCGCCAGCACTTCGGTTGCGCCCGTTTCCGCAGCACGGCGCAGCAATTCACCTGGGATGGAGCCTGCATTCTCAGCGTCATCAAGCCGCGTGTAGGCCACCTGCCAGCCCTGTTCGCGTAACGCGGCGGAAAATTTCCGCATTGCGGTGAACAGAAAGGCGATTTTTTTGGGGTGATGCGGGACGTAGCTCGCCTCGGTCGCGACTTCAGCCATCACCACGACGTCGCGCATCTTGACGCCGCGACGCAGCGCATGCACGCCCGCGTCAAGCTGGTCGCCAAGCACCAGAATCAGCTTCACCATGGCACGGACTTTCCGGCCCAGTCGAAGAATCCTCCGGAATCTGCTGGGCTCAATCCGTCCAGCACCCCAAGCAGATTGGCAGCGGCTTCTGCCGGGGCGACAGCCGGATGCCGCCCGAGATATTTTTCCGTGAACGCGGTCGCCACTGTACCGGGATGCAGGGCCACGCAGATCGTCTGCTTGTGCGTGCGCCCCAGTTCGATGGCTGAGCCGCGCACGATCTGGTTCAACGCGGCTTTCGCGGCCCGGTAACTGTGCCAGCCCCCTGCGCGATTATCGCCGATCGACCCGACCCGCGCCGAGAGTGCCGCCAGAACGGCTGCGTCATCGCGGGGCAGAAGGCGGATCGCGTGTTTGAGCACCAGTGCGGGGCCGATGGTGTTGACGGCGAATTGCACCGCCATCGCCTCTGACGACAATTGGCGGAGCGCCTTTTCCGGCGCATGGCCTTCAATTTCCAGCGCACCGCTTGCTATGATGATGCGGTTGAACGGCCCGGCCAGCGCGCCAAAATGCTGCGCAACCGAAGCCTCGGAGGTTATGTCCAACCCATCGATGCTGCGCGACAGCCCGGTGACTTGCCAGCCTTTCTCGATCAGCGCCGACGATAACGCGCTACCAATCCCGCCCGACGCGCCGATGACAAGTGCTTGCTGCATGTGCCCTCCTGCCTGAATGCCGGATTTAGCGGGCCACGCGCCCCTGTCCAGTGGCCAGGCCCGCATCGCGCCAGGCATTGAAGATGGAGAGGATGCCGGAGGTGAATGCCAAAATTATCACGCCCTTCAAGCGCCTCTTGATGATGCACAGTCTTATGCCAGCGCGGCACTGCACCTTGCGCAAGTGCCCGGATGCGCGTGCTGGCCCACATCCGACGCGATTTTCCAGCAACGCTGGCATTTTTCGCCTCTCGCGCGCGCGAAGATCACACCGATGCCCGGCACTTCAGGCAGGCAGAACGCGTCAGCCGGGGCCGGATCAGCGGTCAGGACAATTGCCGATGTGATACAGATATCCGCGAAATCCACCGAAGTCAGCGCGGCCATCACCTGCGCGTCGGAAAGATGCACCACGGGGGCGGCCTCGAGCGAGGCACCGATGACCTTGTCGCGGCGCTGGATTTCCAGAGCCGCTGTCACGACACGCCGCGCGGCGCGGATGCCGACCCATTTCTGCGCCAGCGGAGCGTTCAGCCATGCCACAGGTGTGTCCGGGAAATCCTGCAAATGCACCGACGCATCCTCGCCCGGGAAGCGCGACAGCCAGACATCTTCCATCGTGAAGACAAGGATCGGCGCAAGCCATGTGGTCAGGCGATGAAACAGGATGTCCAGCACCGTGCGCGCCGACCTGCGGCAAAGGCTATCTGCGGAGTCGCAGTAAAGTGAATCTTTGCGGATATCGAAGTAGAAGGCCGACAGGTCCGATGTCGCGAATGTGAAAAGCTTCTGGAACACGCCCTGAAAGTCATAGGCTGCGTAACCTTTCCGGACCTCGGAGTCGAGCTCGGCCAGACGGTGCAGAACCCATTGTTCCAGTTCGGGCATGTCGGCAGAGCCGACCTTTTCGGCCTCGGTGAAACCGTCCAGGTTGCCCAGCAGAAAGCGCATCGTGTTGCGCAACCGGCGGTAGCTATCGGCCACGCCCTTGAGGATTTCCTTGCCGATCCGTAGGTCCGCCGTGTAATCCGACTGCGCCACCCACAGCCGCAGGATATCGGCGCCATATTCGCTGATCACCTCTTGCGGCGCGACCGTATTGCCCAGCGACTTGGACATTTTCATGCCCTTCTCGTCCAGCGTGAACCCATGGGTCAGCACCCCGTGATAGGGCGCGCGGCCTTTTGTGGCGCAAGCTTGCAGCATCGAGGAATGGAACCAGCCGCGATGCTGGTCCGTACCTTCGAGATAGAGGTCGGCAATTCCATCCGGGCTGCCATCCTCACGGTCGCGCAGCACGAAGGCATGGGTGGAGCCGCTGTCGAACCACACATCGAGAATGTCAAAAACCTGATCATAGTTGTCCGGGTCATGCAGACCAGCAAGGATGCGTTCCTTGAACCCTTGCACATACCAGACATCTGCACCCTCAGCCTCGAAGGCAGCCTTGATGCGGGTATTCACTTTCGCGTCGCGCAGCAGGAAATCCGGGTCCGCGGGTTTCGCGCCCTTTTTCACGAAACAGGTCAGGGGCACACCCCAGGCGCGCTGGCGCGAGAGCACCCAGTCGGGCCGCGCCTCGATCATCGAATAGAGTCGGTTGCGCCCGGTCTGGGGGGTCCATTTCACCAGCTTATCAATGGATTCCAGCGCGCGCGCCCGGATGGTCTGCCCATGCGCGCCCATCCCGTCATCAAGCGGCTTGTCGATCGCCGCGAACCACTGCGCGGTGTTGCGATAGATCAGCGGTGCTTTCGAGCGCCAGCTGTGCGGGTAGGAATGTTTGATCTTGCCACGCGCCAGTAATTCGCCAACTTCGATCAGCTTTGCCATCACTGCGCTGTTTGCATCGCCTTCCCAATTTCCCTTCTTGGCTTTCTCCCGCAGGATACGCTTTCCACCAAAAAACGGCAGGTCATCGCGGAATGTTCCGTCATCCATCACGTTATAAGTGATAACCTGCTGCAGCATGCCCAGATCACGATAAAGCTCATACTCTTCCATCCCGTGGGATGGTGCGCAATGCACGAAACCTGTGCCTTCCTCATCGGTGACGAAATCAGCGGCACGGAAGTCACGCAGTTCGTCCCACTCCCCATTCGAGCCTTGGACCTGCGCCAGTGGATGTCGAAGCCGAACGTCTGCGAGTTCCGTCTGCGTAACACCGCGAATACGCTTCCATTGACCGTCTACAAGCCTTGCTTTTCGGAATACCTCTTCTGCGCGCTTGTCAGCGAGGATAAATCGTTCGCCAACTGATGCCCAGCATTCATCCGGTATCGCGGTCACTTCATAAAGGCCGTATTCAAACCCGGCGCCATAAACAACTGCCTTATTGGACGGGATCGTCCATGGGGTCGTGGTCCAGATGACAACGGAAGCCCCTAGCAACTCGTTTCCTGCAGGTATCCCTTCCGGAGACCCTGCTGCTCCGAGAGAATGCGCGATGATCGCATCGGAATGCCCAGCGCTTGCCACAGGAAACTTCACCCAGATGGTGAAGCTTTCCTTCTCGTAATATTCGACCTCCGCCTCGGCCAGCGCGGTTTTCTCGACCGGCGACCACATAACGGGTTTCGACCCCTGATAGAGCGACCCGTTCATGACCAGCTTCATGAACTCGTCCGCGATGACGGCCTCGGCATGGTAGTCCATCGTCAGATAGGGCGCGGCCCATTTGCCGGTGATCCCGAGGCGCTTGAATTCGTCGCGCTGGATATCGATCCAGCCGTCGGCGAAGCGGCGGCATTCCTGGCGGAAATCGACGATATCGACAGTGTCCTTGTCCAGCCCCTTGGCGCGGTACTGTTCCTCGATCTTCCATTCGATCGGCAGGCCGTGACAATCCCAGCCCGGAACATAACGGGCATCGCGCCCCAGCATCTGCTGGCTGCGGGTGATGAAATCCTTCAGGACCTTGTTGAGCGCGTGGCCGATATGCAGATGCCCATTCGCGTAAGGCGGGCCGTCATGCAGGATGAAGGGCGTGCGCCCGTCCGCACTGGCGCGCAGGCGGTCATAGATGCCAAGCCGTTCCCAGCGCGCCAGCCAGTCGGGTTCGCGCGCGGGCAGGCCTGCGCGCATCGGGAAATCGGTCTGGGGCAGGAACAGCGTGTCTTTGTAGTCGGGGGTCATGGGATCATCTTTCGCGAGGGTCTTTCGGGGCGGGCGCCACAGCTGGCCCGGCACTCCGGGCGCGCAGGGGTCAGAGTGCCGGGACGCTAATTCGCGGGATGATCGCTGCAATGAACATGGGCGGCGTTATAGGAGGGGTTGGAAGGGGCGTCCAGAGGGAAGCGGCTTCGCCGTCGCAGAGGGGGCGGGCAGCGCGTGCCGGGTTTGCGCATGGGCGCAGGGCGCGACACAGGGTCGTGCATGCCGCTGCCGTTTCATGTGCCATTCAGTCGCGGATGGTCGCGGCTTGCGTTTCCGATGCCACCCAGCCATCCACCCCCGGCCCCACTGCCTGCACCAGCAAAGCGATGATGGCGGGCATGTCATAGGGGTGTTTGGCGCGAATCTTGTGGCAGACGGCCTCGAAATTCGGCGCGGGCGTCTTCATCCGCAACAGGACCTCGGTCTCCGAATCGATCTGGCCTTGCCAGCAGAACAGGCTTTCGACCTTGGGCAGCAGATTGGCGCAGGCAACAAGCCGGGCCTTCAGACAGGCTTGCGCAATCGCACGTGCGCTGTCCTTGTCCGGACAGGTGACTTCGACTTCATAGAGTTCCATTCAAGCCTCCGTCGCATCGGGTGCGATGGAGCATGCGCGCGCTTGGGGATTGCGGCCTTGATCTGGCGCAAACCACCCGCGCCTGTCAGCAATTCGGCACGTTCACCGCCAATCCGCCCAGCGCGGTTTCCTTGTATTTCTCGGACATGTCGGC
>SLQN01000218.1 GCA_007131465.1 Paracoccaceae bacterium | reverse complement strand
CTCGTCCACTTCCTCGACCATGCCCGAGAAGCCCTCGAACGGGCCGTCGGCGACCTGCACCTGTTCGCCGATCTCGAAGCGGATCAGCGAACGCGGCGCGGCCTCGCCTTCCTCGACCCGGTTCAGGATCGCGTTCACCTCGTCATCGCGCATGGGCATGGGCTTGCCCTGCTGGCCCAGAAAGCCGGTCACGCGGTTGATCGAGTTGATCAGGTGGTAGCCCTTGGGCGACATCTCCATGCGCACCAGCACATAGCCGGGCATGAAGCGGCGCTCGGACGTGACCTTCTTGCCGCGCCGCACCTCGATCACCTCTTCGGTGGGAACAAGCACTTCCTCGATCTGGTCTTCCAGTCCGGCCTCGGACACGGCGGTACGAATGGCCTCGGCCACCTTCTTTTCGAAATTCGACAGAACGCTTACCGAATACCAGCGTTTGGCCATGTTTTCCATCTTTCTGCACGTCGCCGACACGGGCTGCATCGGTCTGTCTGCCGGGCCGGAACAGCAAAGCCGCGTCAAGCCTGACAGAAGGTCAAAACAAACAGCGCACCAGATCGGTGCGCTTTGGCGTTTGCCTTACAGCCACGCGCGGGGGTTTTCAAGCCCCCTGCGCCTGCCTCGGAAGCGCTAGTTGAAAATCCCCAGAAGCCCGACCAGACCCGAACGGATCAGGAAATCCACAAAGAAGAAAAACACTGCCGTCAGCGCCGCCATGATGAACACCATCACGGTTGTCACCAGCACTTCGCGCCGCGTGGGCCATGTCACCTTCGCGGTCTCGGCCCGCACTTGCTGCATGAACTGGAAAGGGTTGGTCTTGGCCATGCGAATAATCCTCTTGCGTTGCCCCGACATACGCAGCCCCTGCCCCGGTTTCAAGCCGCTTTCGCTGCAAACGGGCCGGAAAGGCCGAGTTCACGGCAGCAGGCAGGTGACATCGGGGCGGGTTTGCAGTTCTGCCCAGTCCGCATGATATTGTGTGCCTGCGCGTGCAACCATCTCCGGGGCAAAAGGTGTCAAGGCCGGGCAGGATGCAGATTTCGGAAAACGCATCATCGCGCGCCGCACAGCCCGTTTGTGCGAAAGCGCCGGGTCCGCCCGGACCAGCACCTGTGCATGCGCAAGCGCCTGCGCCGACACGCCGGTCAGGCGTGGGGTCGCCGCGTCCTGAAACCAGGGCGCAAGCCGCGCGTCCCCCAGCAATACCCCGGCAATCGGCCCTGCCAGCATCGGATAATCCTCGACCCGCCACAGCACGATCCGCGCGACCGCAGGCAGCGCAGCGATCCGCGCCACCAGATCGGACCAGCGCAGCGCCAGCGGGTCCAGCCCGTCGACAAAGGCCTCGAAGCCCATCATCTTCCCCGCCATTGCCATATGGCCATGCAGGGACACCAGAAAATCCAGCGGGTTGCGCAAGGCCAGTGCCACAGTCACATCTTCCAGTCCAAGACCGGCAAGAAGCTGTTGGATCCGCAAGGCAGCAGCGGGGTAAAGCTGCGTTGGCGTTTGCCCGCAGGCATTGAGGGGGCGCGACAGGATGTTTTCGTCCGACATCAGAGTTCGCGGCGCGGGGTGCGTCGCCAGATAGTCGGCCAAGGGCCGCAACCGCCGCGCGACGGCCTGCATCGGCCGGTCCAGTGACGGCAAGGAAAGATCGTGGCGTAACAGGTCCGGCCCGATATAGCAGCATCCGAGACGCGCAAGCGCGTCCCGATGCGGCAGCAGCGATTTTTGCAGATGCGTGCTGGCGGTCTTGTGTGCACCAATATGCAGCACCACGACACGCCCCGGACTGGCAGGGGCGGAGGGGCTCGAACCCCCGACCCTCGGTTTTGGAGACCGATGCTCTACCAACTGAGCTACACCCCTAGTCCGTCCGCGCAGGGTTATGTCAGGCGCTGCGCAAGATCAAGAGGGAATTCCGGCAGACTCCATTGCCCGCGCCGCCATTTCCAGTGCGGACAGGTCCGCGCCGCAGATCGCGGCCTCATGGCGCAGGATATGCGTGATCGGCCAGGTCCACCATGCAATCTCCAGCAATCTTGCAACGATATCAGGTGCAAAGCGGGGCCGCAGCACATGGCCGGGATTGCCGATCACGATCTGATAGGGCGCAACCTCACCCCCGACCACGGCGCCTGCCCCGATGATCACACCCGATCCGATCCGCGCCCCCGGAAGGATGCGCGCGCCCTGCCCGATCCAGACGTCATCCCCGATGATCGTATCGCGCCCCGGTCCAGGCAGCGACGGCGCATCTTCGAACCGGCGGTGAAACACGGCGAACGGATAGCTTGAAAACCCGTCATGCCGGTGGTTGGCCGAAGCCGTGATGAATTGCACGGAATCGGCAATCTGGCAGAATCGCCCGATCACCAGCCGTTCCGGCGAAAACGGATACAGATAGGGGGCAAGCGCGCGCGCCCAGTCGGTTGGTGGGGTCTGCGCGCTGGCATAGCTGTAATCACCCACCTCCCAGCGCGGATGATCGATCACTGCGCGCAGGAAGACAGTGTCGCGATGCGGCTGCCCGTCCGGCAGTGTGATCGGATGGACAGTCGTAGGCGGGGGAATGTCGGATGGCATCGCGGGGTCCCTTCACGTTGCGTCAGGTGTCAATCAGAAACCCGCCCGACTGCCGCGCCCAGAGCCGCGCATAGATCCCGCCCTGCGCCAGCAGATCGTCATGCCGTCCCTGTTCGACAATCCGGCCCTGATCCATCACCACAAGCCGGTCCATTGCCGCGATGGTGGACAAGCGGTGCGCAATCGCGATCACGGTCTTGCCCTCCATCAGCCGCGTCAGTTGCGCCTGAATCGCGGCCTCGACTTCGGAATCCAGCGCGGATGTGGCCTCATCCAGAATGAGGATCGGCGCATTCTTCAGCGCAACCCGCGCAATCGCGATCCGCTGGCGCTGCCCGCCCGAAAGTTTCACGCCACGCTCGCCGACATGGGCGTCAAGCCCCCGCCGCCCCTTGGCATCGGCCAGATCGTTGATGAAATCGCGCGCCTCGGCCATGTCGGCGGCGGCCCAGATTTCGGCATCCGTGGCGCTGGGACGGCCGTAGGCGATGTTGTCGCGCACGGAGCGGTGCAGGAGTGCTGTGTCCTGCGTCACCATGCCGATGGCCGCGCGCAGGCTTTCCTGCGTGACCGCTGCGATATCCTGCCCGTCAATCAGGATGCGCCCGGAATTCAGGTCATAGAACCGCAGCAGAAGGTTCACGAGGGTCGATTTGCCCGCGCCCGACCGGCCCACCAGCCCCACCTTCTCGCCCGGCGCGATATCCAGCGTCAGGCCGTCAAGCACGGCAGGTTTCGGACCCACATCCCCGACATAGCGAAAGGTCACATCCTCCAGTCGCACAGCGCCCTTGCGGGCCTGCAGGGGAATGGCCCCCGGCGCGTCCGAGATATCGCGCGGGATCGACAGCGTTGTCACGCCATCGCGCACCGTGCCGATATTCTCGAACAAGGCCGCAAATTCCCACATGATCCAGTGCGACATGTTGCCCAGCCGCAGCGCCAGCGGAATCGCCACCGCCAGCGCGCCCAGATCCACCCGACCTTGCAGCCACAGCCACAAGCCCAGCCCCGTCACCGCAGCTGTCAGAACCGCGTTGATGAAATTCACCCCCACATCCTGCAACGCGACGAGCCGCATCTGGCGATAGACAGTCTGCAGAAAACCATCCAGCCCGTCGCGGGCATAGGCTTCCTCGCGCGCGGCATGGCTGAACAGCTTGACCGTTGCGATATTGGTATAGCTGTCCACGATTCGCCCGGTCATCTGCGCGCGCGCATCCGCCTGCAACTGTGACACATGCCCAAGGCGCGGAACGATCACTGCCAGAAGCGCACCATAGGCCACCGACCACAGCAGGAACGGCAGCGCCAGCCACAGGTCCTGCGTCGCCGCCAGCCAGAGCGTGCCGAGGAAATACGCGCCAATATAGACCGCGACATCCATCAGTTTCATGACGACCTCGCGCACCGATAGCGCCGTCTGCATCAGGCGGGTGGCAATGCGGCCTGCGAATTCGTCCTGAAAATAGCCCATGGACTGGCCCAGCAACCAGCGATGCGCCTGCCAGCGGATGCGCTGGGGGAAATTGCCCATGATCACCTGATACATGAGCAACGCGCCTGCCACCGCAAGGGCGGGCAGCACGATCAGTTGCAGCCCGGCCATGCCCATCAGCCGGCCACCTTCCTCGGCCAGAAAGCGTTCAGGGCCGAGTTCGGTCATCCGGTTCACCAATGTGCCCAGATAGCCGATCAGGATGATCTCGATGATGGCAAAAAGGATCGAAATGCCCGACATGGCCAGAAGCCACGGCAGGATCGGGCGCGCGAAATGAAAGGTGAACCCCCACAGCGTGCCCGGCGGCCGCGATGGGGCGGCTGGGGGATAGGCGTCGATCTTCGCCTCGAACCGCTCGAATATCTTGTTCATTTTAGCCTCGAACCAATAGAATAGGGGCGTGTGACCACACACGCCCCTGTCAAGGTCAAGGCGTAAGGGTCTGCTTACTTGAGAATTTTCGCCACGACGCCAGCACCGACAGTGCGGCCGCCTTCGCGGATGGCGAAGCGCAGCTTCTCTTCCATCGCGATCGGCGCGATCAGCTCGACCTCGAACTTCAGGTTGTCGCCCGGCATCACCATCTCCGTGCCCTCGGGCAGCTTCACCGTCCCGGTCACATCCGTCGTGCGGAAGTAGAATTGCGGGCGGTAATTGGCGAAGAACGGCGT
>SLQN01000284.1 GCA_007131465.1 Paracoccaceae bacterium | reverse complement strand
CATTTGAACCGACGCCAAATGTTCCGCCTTCCTCCGGGTCCAGAATGAAGAACGGGAAGTGGAACAGGTGTTCTGGTACAGCCCCCTGCGCCTGCCGCAGATTCAGCCGCACCGTCATGGGATCAACCAGCTCGATCGCATTGGCATCCCAAAGCTCGCTGCGGGTAATGGGGTTACCATCACTGTCATTTTCCCCGGTCGGAACACTTTCTAGCATATAGCTGCTCATCAATCCGACGACCGATGACCCGGTTTCCGGGGCCAGAACATGACGGATATTCCATTCCACATCTTCGCCGGTAACTGTCCGGCCACTGTGCCACTGTACGTCCTCACGCACGCGCAGTGTCCAGGTGCGCAGGTCGTCCGAAACCTCCCACCCGCTCAGCAGCCATGGCCGTGTAATGTTGTCGGCCCCTGTGCGCACCAGAAAGTCACAGACAGGGCGCAGGCTGGTCGCGCCTTCGTTAAAGCCGATGGCATGGGGGTTGGTGATGTCCTGCACCCGCATTCCCATGCGCAGCGTCCCGCCCTGGGGAAGCGCATTTTGCGCACGCGCCATTTCCGGCGCAATCAGCCCGGTGAAGGAATAGGCTGCCACTGATGACAGGCCAAGAAGTGTCGACTGCCGCAAGAAATCGCGCCGCGACACCCGGCCTTCCTTGTACCAGCCCTTTAACTCTCGGATATTCTTGTTTTCCATGATGCCTTCCCCTGTTGTTGGATAACACCTCGGGACCAACATGATCACGGGCGTTGCTCCTGATGTCAGAGACCGTTTTGTTCGATCTCTTTCTTGCGTCGATCCCGGAAGGCCATCAGCGCTTCACGTCTGTCTGCTGGCATTTCGGGCTCGCGATATTCGGCAAGCGCCTGCTTCCACACTTTGGTCGCACGCTGGGTCGCATCCAGCGCGCCAGCCTCGGACCATGTTTCGAAATTAGACCAATCCGAGATCATCGGATGATAGAAGGCCGTCTGGTACCGGTCCATGGTATGCTCGGCACCAAAGAAGTGCCCACCCGTGGCAATCCCGGCGATTGCATCAAATGCCAGCGACTCGGTGTTGACCTCTATTGGCATCAGCAGACGCGACATCTGTTGCAGCATTTCGACATCAATAACGAGTTTCTCGAATGATGCCGTCAGACCACCCTCCAGCCAACCAGCCGCATGATAGATAAGGTTTCCCCGCCCCAGGACCGCAGCCCAAAGTGACATCTGGGTTTCGTAGGCCGCCTGTGCATCGACCACGTTCGAGGCGTTCGCGTTCGATGTGCGGTAAGGCAGATTATAGCGCCGGGCAAGCTGGCCACTGGCAATGTTGGCCAACGCATTCTCTGGCGTGCCGAAGGCGGGCGCGCCCGTGCGCATGTCAACGTTCGAGGTGAATGACCCATAAACCACCGGAGCGCCGGGCCGCACGATCTGTGTGAGCATGGCCCCGAATAACGCTTCGGCGTTTTGCTGCGCCAACGCCGCTGGCAGCGTGACCGGTGTCATGGCCCCCATTAGTGTGAACGGCGTAACGACCACGGCCTGCCCGTGCTCGGACATAGCGATCAGACCCTCGGCCATCTCTGCGTCGAAGCGGCGGGGCGAATTGACCGAAATGATGGTCAGCAATGAAGGATCGTCAGCCATCTCTTCGACGCTGATGCCGCGCGCCAGCGCCATCATCTCTATGCCGTCCATGGCCCGTGCGCGCCCGATAGCTGTGCAATGAAACACAAGCTCGGACAGGGTCAGGTTGGCGAAATAGGTATCCAGATGTCGGGTCTCCGAGGAAAGTTCCAGAGGCGACACAACCTGATTGCCGATCACATGAATGATGTTGAAGTGATGCGCAAGTCGGATGAAGTTCTGATAATCCTCGAATGATGCAGGCCGCCGACCGCGATCCGCGTCGCTTACATTCGGGGGACCGGCCACAAGGCCGAACGTGAGTGCGCGGCCACCGATCTGTATTTTCCGTTCTGGGTTTGCGGGTGTAAGGGAGAATTCAACAGGTGCAGTAGCAAGCGTTTTCATCAGCAGATTGCGGTCGATTCTCACACATCCGGTGACATCATCCACAGTTGCCCCGGCTTCGCGAAACAAGGTCCGCGCATGTGCGCTCATCATCTCGACCCCCAGTTCCTCGAGGATGCGCATAGAGGTATCGTGTATCTGGTCGATCTGTTCCGCCGAGAAAACCTCCAGCGGCGGGAACGGGGTCTGTGGCTGTCCCCAAGGCAGCTGTTCCAGAGCGGGGGCGCGCGAACGACGCTCCCGTGACCCTGCGCGCCGCGTCTTGACCTCATTCATTGATAATCCCCGACATCACTTGTGCTCCAAAATTATGAGCGCCATGTCAGACTGCTTTGTTCCGGTTGCGACTCCGAATGCCGTTTTCAGGTCGCCTCGCGGTCAATCCTGTTGCGCACTTTCGCGGAGACCATCGGCCAGAAGATTGAGGCCAAGCACGAGAGACGAGATGGCGAGGCACGGAAAGACCGTCATATGCGGTGCAAAGGTCGCCATCGCCCGCGTTTCATTGATCATGCCACCCCAGTCTGGTTGGGGCGGCGGGAGCCCAAGGCCCAGAAAGCCGAGGACGCCAATGGTAATTGTGGTGTAGCCAAGGCGCAAACACGCATCCACGATCAGAAGCGAGCGGGTGTTTGGCAGGATTTCCACGAACATGATGTAGAACGCGCCTTCACCACGTGTTTGTGCCGATGCAACGTAGTCTCTGTTACGCAAATCAAGCACAAGAGCGCGAACGATCCGCATGATTCCGGGTGCACTGGCAAAGGTAACGGCAACGACAATGTTAAAAGCCGAAGCGCCGAATGTCGAAATGATGACGACGTAGAGCACCAAAACTGGAAACGAGAGCACCACATTCGCGGCACTGGACAGGACGTCATCCAACCAGCCGCGATAGTACCCGGCTATCAACCCGACAGACACGCCGACCACATAGGCGGACCCTGTTGCAAGAACGGCAAAAAACAACACACGGCGGGCGCCCCAGATCACTCTTGACAGCACGTCACGCCCCAGATGATCGGTCCCCAGAAGAAACACCTGACCACCCGGCCCGGTCGACCCCGGTGTCAGAAACGCAGTGAATTGTGCGGTGGGTGAATAGGGCGATATCAGCGGTGCGAACAGCGCGACCAGCATCGAGAAAGAACAGATAACAGCGCCGGCCATTCCGACAGGGCTATACAAGATCTTTGGCAGCGAAATCTTGCGCTTGGTGGCCGCTTTTACAACTCCGGATTCGGGTAAGTCGGTCATGTAAATCGCACCCGCGGATTCAGGAAGCCATACCCGATATCGGCTATGGTCTGGGTTGAAACGGCCACCACCACCGATACCATTGCGCAGGCTTGCAGCAAGTAGATGTCCTGAGTGAGCGAGGCATCCAGCAACAGCGCGCCGAACCCACGATAGGCGAAGAAAAACTCAACCACGATCACCCCCGATAGCAGCCAGTTGATCTGCAGGATGATGACCGTAAAGGGCGCGATCAAAGCATTTCGGAGCGCGTGTCGCATGATGACGCGCCTGTAGGGCATGCCTTTAAGGATTGCTGTACGGACATAATTGCTTTGCATCACGTCCGCCATCGCAGCGCGCATCATGCGCGCCACATAACCAAAGCCGAACAGGATCAGGACCATTGCGGGGAGAACCAACTGGAGTGGATCAAAACCGTCTGCCATAGCACTTGTGGCAGGCAACCAGCCCAGACTGATGACAAAGACATAGGCAAGAAGCACGGCACTCGCAAATTCGGGTACAGAGGTTGTTGTGATTGCGAAAAACGAGATGCCGCGGTCCAGAATCCCGCCTTCACGCATCCCCGCCAGTACCCCGGCAATGATCGACATCGGCACCATGATCGCGAACACAACCAGCGCCAGCAATGCGGTGTTGCCAAGGCGCGGCCACATGACATCGGCAACCGGTGCGCGATACTTGATAGACTGTCCGAAATCACCAACCAGCATTCCACCAAGCCACTGGAAATACCGAATATAGGCCGGCTCAAAATAGCCATTGCGCTCCAGCCAGAGGGTGCGCTGCTCTTGTGTGGAGTATGGGCCGAGCACCTTTACCACCACGTTTTCACCATTCACTTCCAGCAAGAGAAAGGTAAAGAGCGACACGACAAGCATCGTCCCAACCATCATCAAGAGTCGTTTTCCGATGAACTTCAGCATTTTCACCGACCCCTGTGCCGACCTCGAAAACTGGACTGGTTTGTCACAACAGCCTACTTGCTGGATGCCGCATTGACTACCTGCGAACTGAACTGACGTTGCAGATAGCCTCCTGCCGTAACTTCGGGGTACTTCGCGCGTCCATTTGCGTCCAGGCAGCTTGGCAAACAGGCAATCCGCGCGTCATAGTTCGGTTGGTGGAAAAACCCGATGGACAGGCGCTCTGCGCCGAGGTGGACATCCAGAGGCGGATTCACGACCCTGTGAAGGGTCGAGACCCAGCGATCATTTGTCCAGCGTGCCATCAGATCACCGATGTTCAGAATATAGCTGCCCGGCGGCGCCTTCACGGCGGCCCAGTCGCCCGACTTTGTCTGAACCTGCAAGCCTCCGGGGGCTGCGTCGGGCTTGAGAATGGTCATCGTCCCGAAATCAGTATGTGCCCCGGCGCGCAACTGCCCAGGCTCGGGCGGGTCTGCCTGGTCTGGGTAGAACATCGCACTGAGAATGCTGATGTGCCGGTCGATTGATGGAGCGAAATGATCCTCTT
>SLQN01000080.1 GCA_007131465.1 Paracoccaceae bacterium | reverse complement strand
GCACCATGTTTTCAGTTTACCTTGCTGAAAACATGGAAGAAAAATTACCGGGCGGGTTGCGGTTTTCCCCCTGAATATCACTCTTCATGTTGCGGGCAGGCTTTGGTGTCGAACCACAGCACGTTGGCGGTTTTCGAGACGGGTAAGCCGCGCGCGGCCTACCCGTTCTTGGAGGTGCAACAGTCTCACGCAAGCCACAGGTCGGTTCAGGATCCGGGCCTGCCTGCCAGAAGCAGCACGACAGACCGATACCGGGCGCGCAGGATCGGCCAGAGCGACCAGATCGCGAAGATAGCCGCGAGCGCGAGGATTGTCCCGCTGATAGGCCGGGTAAAGAACACGGTCCAGTCCTGATTATAGTTGGCAAGCGAGGTCATGAAATAGCGCTCGGCCAATGGCCCCAGAATCACACCAAGCACAAGCGGGGCGGTCGGAAAGCCAACCCGTTTCATCACCCAGCCCACAAGCCCGAAAAAGAGACACACATAGACATCGAAGATGTTGTTGCGCACCCCGTAGGCGCCGATAATGCTCAGCAGGATGATGAACGCGCCCAGCACGGCCGGGGGTGTCTTCATCAGGGTCGAGAAGAACTGCGCGACGCCTATCCCTGCGAAGATCATCAGGATATTGGCAATGATCATGGCCGCGAAGATGGTGTAGACCATTGTCGGGTCATTCAGAAACAGCAGCGGCCCGGGGTTGACCCCATGCAGCATCATCGCGGCCAGCATGATCGCCGTTGCCGCACTTCCGGGAATGCCAAGCGTCAGAAGCGGCACCATGGCAGAGCCGGTGGTTGCGTTCTTTGCGGCTTCGGGCGCGGCCAGCCCGGCCATGATCCCGGTCCCGAACTTGTCGCCCTCGCGTGAGACCTGTTTTTCAACGCCATAGGCGATAACCGCGCCGGGCGTGGCCCCGGCGCCCGGAATGACACCAAGGATGCTGCCGATCCCCGACCCGCGCGCAATCGCGCCGCGCACGTCCCAGAAATCCCGGAAGCTTACTTTTCCACGCGCATTTGCAGCCTCGGACGGGCGCAGGTCGCGGTTCGTGGCAATCAGGTCGATCACCTCACTGACCGCGAAAAGCCCGATCATCACCACGACGAAGTTGATCCCGCTTTGCATCGCCGGCACGCCAAAGGTGAACCGTGCAACGCCGTATTGCGGGTCCACGCCCACTGTGCCGATAAGGATGCCCAGAAACAGCGACACAAGGCTGACGATCGGACGGTCCTTGGAGATGGCAATCACGCTGATCAGTCCCAGAACCGTGGCGGCAAAGAATTCCGGCTGCGAGAATCGCAAGGCAAATGTCGCGAACGGGGCTGCGGCAAATGACAGGACCAGCGCGCTTGTCAGCCCCCCGATTGCCGAGGCCACGATGGCAACGGCCAGCGCGCGCCGGACTTCGCCGCGCTGCGTCATCGGATAGCCATCCCAGCAGGCGGGCAGGGATGCAGGCGTGCCGGGCACGTTGATGATGATCGCCGAGATCGATCCGCCAAAGACACCCCCGACATAGATGGCCCCCAGAAACAGCATCGCCTGCGTGGGCGCCATCGAATAGGTGAAGGGCAAGGCCATCGCCATTGCGTTCACGAAGGAAACGCCCGGCAAGGCCCCTGCAACGACCCCCAGCAACAGCCCGGTGATGATCGTCAACAAGGCCCATAACGCGAATGCGTTCTGAAACCCCATACCCAGCAGCTCGAATGTGCTCACGTCAGTTCCTTCTTGTCATTGAGTTTGCGCGGATGGCGTCCCGATGGGCTGGTTCAGTAAATTCGGACAAGCCTGAGGAACCAGACCGTGAAATCATCGAAAATCCCGGCCCCGCGGCTGAGCGGCATGAGCGCAAGCCCCATGAAGACCCAAAGCAAGGTGATCATTCCGATGACGCTGACACAGATCAGGGCGACAGGATTGCGGATACCGCCCAGAAAACACCAGCTGAAGATGAACAGCAGCGCCGCGATGGGGAAACCGACATTCGGCAAGAGCCATCCGAACGCAAGCAGCAAGGCAATCGCGGCTGCGGCCTTGGGATAGCTGTAGACTTCGGTTTTCGTGGCAACGGGGGCGGGTTTCTTGCGCTTGTGCGCCGCGTAGAGCGCCCAGATCTCTGCGATGATCCAGAACAGCGCAATGGCCGCGATGGCATTGAGAAAGACAGTCGGCCAGGCATCCGGACCCGGCCCCCGCGCGCGAATGCGCAGCGGCCGGTCGAACATGTAGAGCGGCAGTATCAGGGCCGCAGCAAGAAACCCGCCGGGCATGGCGATCCGTGAGACGATCATCACACCATAGTGCGACAACGCGGAGCCGCGATGATCTAAGGCCCCTGTTTCCTTGCGGCCCTGTGACATGGCGTCAGTCTTCCAGTTGCGCCGCAATCGCTTCGTAGAAGATGCGGATTTCTGCCTGTGCCGCCTCTCCGGTCAGCGTTTCCAGACAGGTATAGGTCTGCGCGCAGAATGCCTGCCACTGCTCGCTTGCCGCGGCTGCGATCACCGCCTCTTCCAGCCGCGCGACCACATCTTCCGGCGTTGCGGCCGGAACCGCCAAGGTGCGGAACGTGTTTAGATAGACCATGTCGAGGCCCATCTCACCTGCGGTCGGTACATCCGGGAATTCGGGATGGCGGTCCTCCGCGAAGATCATCAGGGACCGGTATTCGCCCGAGTCGATGAATTGCCCCACATCCCCCGGCTCTTCGTAAATGACATCCGTATGCCCGCCCAGCGGTGCCGCATAGCGTTCGCCCGGGGCAGAAAACGGCACATTCACCATGTCAAAGCCCTGATCCGCCATGATGATCAGCGCCACATCGTCCTGCGTGCCATATCCCGAGGTCGCCACTGTCAGCTCTCCGGGGTTGGCGCGTGCATGGTCCAGCAACTGCTCGGCCGTTTCAAACGGGCTGTCGGCGGCGACGAACAGGAAGGACGGGGTGCTTTGCACGATGCCGATAATGCGGAAATCATCGGGCGCATTGTCCCCGATCCCCGAAGCCCAGGATGCGACTGTCAGCGAAATCAGCGTGCCCATCGTATAGCCATCGGCGGGGCTTGTGCGCAGCCGCGTCAGTCCCGCATTGCCCGATGCGCCGCCGACATTTGTGACCGGAATGGACACGCCCAACTCGCCTTCGAGAATTTGCGCCATCTGGCGTCCCATCACGTCTGCCCCGCCACCCGGGCCGAAGGTGACGATCAGTTCGATGGGCCGGTCCGGGTAGGTCTGTGCAGTCGCGGCCCCGGTCATGACAAATGCGCCTGCAATCAGCACATTGCCAAGTGTCATTCTTCCAATCCTGTTCATTTTCGGGTCTCCTCCCTGTTGTGGTTTCAGGTCCGGCAGGGAAATCACTCCCTGCTGGCCTGCCGATATCGCCGCGAACTCCTCCCGCGGCCCCTTAGGCCTTCACTCGGGTCTCCTCTGCCAGTTTCAGTCGTTGAATCTTGCCTGATGGTCCCTTGGGCAACTCATCAAGAATATGGATCACGTCCGGGCATTTGAATTTTCCCAGTTTGCGTTCGCACAAAAGCACAAGGTCTTCGCTGCGCACGGTCGCGCCATCGCGCAGCTTGACGGCGGCCTCGACGCGCTCGCCGTATTGCGGGCAGGGGCGGGCGAAGGCGGCGGCCTCGACCACGTCGGGATGCCCATACAGGGTTTCATCCACTTCGCGCGGGGCGATATTCTCGCCGCCCTTGATGATCAGTTCCTTCAGGCGCCCGGTGACGAAGACATAGCCATCCGCGTCCATCCGTCCCAGATCGCCGGTGCGCAGCCAGCCGTCCGGGGTAAAGGTGGCCTGCGTCGCCTCGGCGTTGTTCAGGTAGCCAGCCATGACATTGGGGCCGCGCACGGCAATCTCGCCTTCGGTGCCGGTAGGCGCGGGCCGCTGATCGGGGCCGAGGATCACCACCTCATTGCCGAATGCCTTGCCGGGAGAGCCGATCTTGCGCACCCCCGGCGGCAGCGGATTGGACAGGATCTGCGCCGCGGTTTCGGTCAGGCCCATCGTCTCGATGATCGGGATGCCGAAGCGGGTCTGAAACGCGGTCTGCGTCTCGACCGCGAGGGCCGATGAGGCCGAGCGCCCGAAACGGATGCGCGCGGTCGTCGTTGCGTCCGGGTTTTCCGCGCCGTGCAGCAGATGCGAGATGATCGTGGGAACGACCGAGAACCACGTCACCTCATGCGCCTTGCACAAGCCCCAGAACCGGCTGGCCGAGAACCGCTCGCACACCACGGCCGAGCCGCCCGAGACCAGCGGCCCCATCACCGTCACGCACAGCCCGTTGATGTGATAGATCGGCAGCACGCACAGCGCGCGATCCTGCGGCGTCAGACCATGCGCAAGCGCCGTCGTCCAGCCGCCGGCGAGCAGGCTTGCATGCGTATGCAAAACGCCCTTGGGCCGCCCGGTCGTGCCGGAGGTATACATCAGGATCGACGCGTCCTGCGGCCCAAGCGCCTCCAGACTGCCGGCGCAATCCGCCGCTGGCCAGTCGATATGGTCGCCGACCGTCACGCATCGGGCCGTCACCCGATGCTCGCGTAGTGCCGACCGGAACAGCCCCCCCTGCCCCGCGCCGACCAGAACGAGTTTCGCCTCGCTGTGCGACAGGGCATAGCCGATGGCGTCGGCCCCGGCGACAAGGTTGACCAGAGTCGTCCGGAACCCGCCATAGAGCGCGCCGAACAGGCACAGGATCGCCTGTCGCCCGTTCGGCAGCATCACCGACACGCCATCG
>SLQN01000178.1 GCA_007131465.1 Paracoccaceae bacterium | reverse complement strand
TATGACGCCGAAGGGCTGGAAGGCTACGACGCGCGCCCCGCCGGCACGGGCGAGTTCCAGTTCGTGCAGCGTAATGTCGGTCAGGGCCTGACCTTCGAGCGGGTGGAAGATCACTGGTCTGGCAACGATGCCAATATCGAACGTCTTGTGCTGCGCTTCATCGCGGAGCCTGCAACGGCGCTCGCCACGCTTCTGTCGCGTGAAGTGGACATGGCCGTGCTGCCGCGCGAATTACAGCCCGATGCGATCAATGCGGGCTTCGAGGCGATCGGGTCCACCAATGCTGCCAACCAGACCGCGATGCTGTTCAACGGCACGTTCCTGACCGAGGGCGATGACAAGCTTGATCCGACCCTGCCCTGGCTGGACATCCGCATTCGCGAAGCGATCAACCGCGCAATCGACCGCGAAGCGGTAATCGACGTGCTGTATGATGGCCGCGCGTCCATCCTGCCAGTCTTCGGCATGGACCCGCGCCATGAAGGCTACCGCCCCGATCTGGCAGAGATGTTCGACGAATATTATGGCTATGATCTGGACCGCGTGCAGGAGCTTCTGGCCGATGCAAATTATCCCGACGGTTTCGAAAACCCGGTCATTCCTATCCTGTCCTCGAACCTTGCGGGCAACCCGGAATTCCCGACCATGGCCGAGCTGATGCAGGTCTTTCTTGATGAAGCGGGCTTCCAGACGGAAATCGTCGAGCTTGACTGGGCGGGCCTCGGGGCGCTGCGCCGGGCACGCGAAGCGCGCATGTTCCACCCGATGCGCAACATGCCAGTAAAGCCGAGCGCCGTGGGCATTGGCAACTACTACGCCAGCTCGGGCCGCCCGAACGTGAACTACGAAGATCCGGTCATCGAAGAGCTGAACGAAGCCTACCGCGCCTCCACCGACCCCGATGAGCGCGAAGATCTGGCCGGCCGTATCTTCCAGCAGGCGTTCGAGCAATATGCGGTCGCCCCGCTGGCCAGCCTCTCGGCGGAGATCACGGTCGATCCCGATACTGTGGCGGGCTGGACCTTCCCTGGTGTGACCTCGGCAGGGATCAGCCATTTCAACCTGATCGAACCGCGCTGAGCGCCGCGCGATCGTGAAAAGCCGGCCGGTCCCCACGCGGGGCCGGTCACAGCGTCGCACGTCTTTCCCTCGATAGGCTCTTTCGCTTCATGCTGACTTTTCTGCTCAAGCGCACGCTGTATGCATTGATCTCGCTTCTCGCGATCACGCTGATTGTGTTCAGCCTCAGCCATCTGTCGGGCAATCCGCTGGATGCGCTGCTGCCCGATGATGCAACGCCTGCGCAGATCGAACAGGTGACGCGCCATCTGGGCCTCGACCGGCCGATCACGGTGCAATACCTGACCTTTCTGCAGAACGCGGCCATGGGCGATTTCGGCGACAGCCTGAAATGGAAGGGCCAGACCGCCGCCGAGGTCGTCTGGGAACGCTTGCCCGCCACATTGCAACTGGGGGGATTGGCGCTGCTGATCTCGATTGTCGTGGCGCTGCCGCTTGGTGTCATGGCGGCTGTCTACAAGAACACCGCGCTGGACGCGGTGGCCACGGTCATAGCGCTTCTGGGCCAGTCGCTGCCCGCCTTCTGGCTGGGGCTGGTGCTGATGTGGGTTTTCGCGGTCACCCTGGGCTGGTTTCCCACGTCCGGCTATGGAGGGCTGTCGCATATGATCCTGCCGGCCATCGCAATGGCGTGGTTTCAGGTGGCCGCGCTGACGCGGCTGACGCGATCGGCCATGCTGGAAGTGCTGGATGCGGAATATATCAAGCTCGCCCGCGTCAAGGGCGTGCAGGAACGGAGCGTGGTCTGGAAGCATGCGTTCCGCAATGCCGCCATTGTGCCTGTCACCTATTTCGGCGTGCTTGCAGGGTCGCTGCTTACAGGATCGGTCGTGATCGAGACGGTGTTCAACTGGCCCGGCACTGGCTGGCTGGCGATCACCGCCATTCAGGGGCGCGATTTCCCTGTGGTGCAGACAGTGGTTTTGTTCTTCGCCGTGCTGTTCCTGCTGGCGAACCTGATCGTCGATGTCCTTTATGCGCTGATCGATCCGCGCATCCGCAATACCTGAGACAGGATTCCCCTGATGCGCCGCTTGCCGCTTGTCCCGATTGCCCTGCTGTTGGTAGTGCTGATCATCCCGGCCTTCTTCGCCGAATGGATCGCGCCGCATGATCCCTATATCAGCAATCTGCGCGCGCGCCTGCAACCCCCGGTGGGCTTCGGTGGCACATGGCAATACCCGCTCGGCACCGACCGTCTGGGGCGCTGCATGTTGAGCCGCATCCTGCATGGGGCCAAATATGCGCTTGGAATATCCATGGTTGGCATCGCCATCGGTGCAGTTCTGGGCACAGCTCTCGGGCTGATCTCTGGCTATCTGCGCGGCTGGATCGACGTCGTAATCATGCGGCTGGTGGATATCACCTTTGCGCTGCCCTCGATCCTGCTGGCGCTGGCGCTGGCATCGATTTCCGGGCCAAGCCTGGGGCTGGTCGTGCTGGTGGTGGTCTTCGTGATCTGGGGCTTCTTCGCGCGGCAGGTGCGTGCTGAAACCCTGTCGCTGCGCGAACGCGATTTCGTGGCGCGCGCGCGGGTGGCCGGTGCTTCGGGGCCACGCATCGTGATACGCTACATCCTGCCCAACCTGATGAACACCATCATCGTTCTGGCCACCTTGCAGATCGGGGTGGTGATCATTCTTGAAGCGACCCTGTCCTTTCTTGGCATCGGCATCCCGCGCCCGGCCCCGGCATGGGGGATCTTGGTGGCAGACGGGCGGCAACTGATCGTATCGAACTGGTGGATCTCGCTTTTTCCCGGCATTGCGATCCTGCTTACCGTGCTGTCGGTCAACCTGATCGGGGACTGGCTGCGCGACTGGCTCGACCCGAAACTGCGGCAGGCCTGAGGAGCATCGCATGACCAACGCCGACCCGATCCTGCGCGTCGAGAACCTGCGCACCGAACTGGCGTTGAGCAGTGGCCCGATTGAAGTAGTGCGCGGGGTCTCCTTCAGCGTGAACAAGGGCGAAACGCTAGGCATCGTGGGTGAATCCGGGTCCGGAAAATCCATGACCGCGCTTTCCATTATGCGCGTGCTTCCCCGTCCCATCGGACGCATCGCCAGCGGCTCCATCTATCTGGACGGGCGCGACCTTGTACCCATGACCGATTCTCAGATGACCCAGATCCGTGGCCGCGAGATCGGCATGATCCTGCAAGACCCCCACACCTCGCTGAACCCCGTCTATACGATCGGCAATCAGGTGATCGAGGCATTGCAGATCAACAAGCAACGCGGCGGCCTTCTGCAGAAGGCGATCAACCTGCTGAAGAAGGTAAATGTCGCGGATTCCGAGCGCCGCGTGCATGCCTTCCCGCATCAGATGAGCGGCGGCATGAAACAGCGCGTGGTCGGCGCGATCTCGATTGCAGGCGCGCCCAAGGTCATCATTGCGGATGAACCGACCACAGCGCTCGATGTGACGATCCAGCTGCAATATCTGGAACTGCTGGAACAGATCCAGCAGGAAACCGGCACGGCCATTGTGTTCATCACCCATGATCTGGGCATTGTCGCGCGGCTGTGTCACCGGCTGGTGGTGATGTATGCGGGCCAGATCGTCGAGGAAGGCACAGTCGATGACGTGTTCGACGCCCCTTCGCATCCTTACACTGTCGCTCTCCTGAACTCCGTGCCGCATGTGGACCGCAAGGTGGACCGACTCTACGCTATCGAGGGGAATCCGCCAGCTTTGCACGAGATTGGTACGGGGTGCAGTTTCGCGCCGCGCTGCCCACTGTCGGATGCACGCTGCCGCACCAGCGCGCCACCCACGGTTGCCGGGCGCAGCCACGCGCCCGATCACTTCGCCGCCTGCTGGAAAAGTGGAGAACTGGCATGAGCGCGCCTGTCGTCGAGCTGAAACACGTCACCCGCCATTTCGATGTACCAACAGGCGGACTATTGTCGCGCAAGATGGCCGTGGTCCGCGCGGTCGAGGATATGAGCCTGACACTGGAACGCGGCAAGACACTGGCGCTTGTCGGCGAATCCGGCTGCGGCAAGACTACGCTGGCGCGGATGCTGCTGCGCCTGCTGGAGCCGAGCTCGGGCCAGATCCTTGTCGATGGCGAGGATATCAACACGCTGTCGGGCGCAGGCCTGCGGCGCTTCCGGACCAAGGTGCAGGCGGTGTTTCAAGACCCCTGGGCCTCGCTCAGCCCGCGGATGCGGGTGTTCGATATCGTGGCCGAAACGCTGGTTGTGAACGAGAAGCTGACGCGCGGCGAACTGACCCGCCGTGTCGATGAGGCGCTGATCTCGGTCGGGCTGCGCCCCGCTCAGGCAAAGCTGTTTCCACATGAGTTTTCCGGGGGCCAAAGACAGCGTATCGCCATAGCCTCCGCCATCGTCGCGCGGCCCGAGGTGCTGATACTCGATGAACCGGTCTCTGCGCTGGATGTCTCGATCCGCTCGCAGATCATGAACCTCTTCAAGGATATCCAGGCCGAATACGGGTGCAGTTACATCGTCGTCGCACATGATCTGGGCACGACCCGCTACCTGGCCGACCAGATTGCGGTGATGTATCTGGGGCGGCTGGTCGAGTTGGCGGAAACCCAAGATATTTTCGAGCGCCCCCTGCACCCCTATACGGCCGCGCTGCTCTCTGCGGCGCTGCCGCTGCGTCCGGGCCGCAGCGAAGCACAAGCGGTACGCCTGCAAGGCGAAGTGCCGTCCCCCATCAACCCGCCAGGC
>SLQN01000233.1 GCA_007131465.1 Paracoccaceae bacterium | reverse complement strand
CTCGAAATCCATCTCGCGAAAACCAAACCCGAAAGCCCAGACCCCGCTCACCAGCAACGTCCCCGCCGCCGGTGAAGCGCTATCTAGATAACACCGCTCAACTCCGCAACCCGGAAACAGAAGAATATTCGAAAAATCTTGCCCACGCAGGGGATACAGGGCTCTGCGGGGGCGATGAAGAAGCTGATAACTATATGATTTATATTCGAAAAGATAGGTGACTGAGGTCCGCGAACGCCAACGCGACATTTTCGTTCCGCCCCTGGTGCAGCGCGGCATACCCCCGAAATCACCCCCTGCCGGGGTGATTTGCAGGGTGCCTGGTGCGAATCTGTCCCGCAGCGCGCCCGCACTGCCTCTGCCATTGGCCCCGGCTTGGGCCGTGCTATTGTCTGGCGCCAAGCTTCCGAGGTCCATGATGCTCACCCCCTTGCCGACCCTCATCCCGCGCCCGGAGGGGCTGTATTGCCCGCAAGGGAATTTCTTCATCGACCCGGTGCGGCCGGTTCCGCGCGCGCTGGTCACCCATGCCCATGCCGATCATGCGCGCGCCGGGCATGGTGCCGTGATGGCCACGCGCCAGACGCTCGAGATCATGGCGCTGCACTACGGGCCGGATTTCGCCGGGGCGCAGCAGGTCGCCGATGGACAGGTTACAATCGGCGGGCTGGATGTCAGCTTTCATCCGGCGGGGCATGTGCTGGGCTCGGCCCAGATCTGCATTGCAGGGCCTTCGGGCCGCGTCGTGGTGACCGGCGATTACACGCGCAGCCCCAACCCCGCCTGCGCACCCTGGGAGCCTGTGGCCTGCGATATCCTGGTCACCGAGGCCACTTTCGCGCTGCCGGTCTTTCGCCACCCCGACCCGCAGGCCGAGATTGCCCGCCTGCTGGCCTCGGTCGCGGCCTTTCCCGAGCGCGCGCATCTGGTGGGGGCCTATGCGCTTGGCAAGGCGCAGCGGGTGATCATGCTGCTGCGAGAGGCCGGGTACGACGCACCAATCTATATTCACGGCGCGCTGGCGAAGCTGTGCGACTATCACATCGCGCAGGGTGTGCCCCTGGGCGATCTGCGGCCAGCGACTGTGGCGCGTGGGCGCAAGGGCGATTTTGCGGGCGCGGTGGTGCTGGCGCCGCCGTCCGCTTTTGCCGCGACCTGGGCGCAGCGTTTTCCCGACCCGGTGATCGCTTTCGCCTCTGGCTGGATGATGGTGCGGGCGCGGGCGCGCCAGCGGGGGGTGGAACTGCCGCTGGTGATTTCGGACCATGTGGACTGGGGGCAGTTGACGCAGACCATCTCTGAGCTTGACCCGGCCGAGACCTGGATCACGCATGGCCGCGAGGATGCGCTGCTGCGCTGGTGTGCGCTGGAGGGGCGCGCGGCGCGGCCCCTGCGGCTGGTGGGCTACGAGGATGAGCCCGAATGATCGGCGGGTTCGCGGATTTGCTGGAGCGGCTGGCCTTCACCCCGCGCCGGGGGCTGAAGCTGGCGCATCTGGCAGGCTATTTCAGGGCCACGCCGGACCCGGACCGGGGCTTTGCGCTGGCCGCGCTGACGGGCGATCTGGACCTGCGCGCGGTCACGCCGTCGCTGTTGCGCGGGCTGGTGGCGGGCCGGGTGGATGCGGAACTGTTTGCGCTGTCTTATGATTTCGTGGGCGATCTGGCCGAGACCATCGCGCTGATCTGGCCCGGTATTGGTGGGGTGGACGACGATGTAGCGCTGTCAGACCTGGTGGCGCAACTGCAGGGGGCCGGCAAGGCCGAGTTGCCGGGGCTCATTGCCGCGCGGCTGGACAGGATGTCGCCATCCCAGCGCTATGCCTATCTGAAGCTGGCCACCGGGGGGCTGCGCGTGGGCGTGTCGGCCCGGCTCGCGCGGCAGGCAGTGGCAGATTTCGGCGCGCTGGATCTGGCCGAGATCGAGGAGATCTGGCATGGGCTTGCCCCGCCCTATCTCAACCTCTTCGCCTGGGCCACGGGCGGGCAGAAACCCGTCTCGGCGGCGCGCGCACCCTTCCGGCCCGTCATGCTGTCCACGCCGACGGATGCCGAAGCACTGGCCGCGCTGGACCCGGCCGACTTTATCGCCGAATGGAAATGGGATGGGATCCGCGTGCAGGCGGTCAGCGATGGCGGCACAAGGCGGCTCTATTCCCGCACCGGCGATGACATTTCCGCAGCCTTCCCCGATATTCTGGAGGCGATGGCCTTCGATGGTGTGCTGGACGGCGAATTGCTGGTCCGGCGCGGCGCGCAGGTGGCCCCGTTTGGCGAATTACAGACGCGGCTGGGGCGCAAGAAGGTGGGCGCAAAGCTGCTGCACAGCCATCCGGCGGGCTTGCGCGCCTATGATCTGCTGCTGTGGGAGGGGCGCGATTGGCGGTCCGCGCCCTTTGCCCAGCGCCGCACCGCACTGGAACAGGCCGTGGCCGGGCTGGATGCGGCGCGGATTGACCTGTCGCCGCTGCTGCCATTTACCGATTGGGACACATTGGCCGCCCTGCGCGCCGCACCGCCCGAAACGGTCATCGAGGGGCTGATGATCAAGCACCGCGCCAGCCCCTATCTGGCAGGACGGATCAGGGGGCACTGGTTCAAATGGAAGCGCGACCCGATGCGCGTGGATGCCGTGCTGCTCTATGCCCAGCGCGGGCATGGCAAACGCTCCGGCTACTATTCGGATTTCACCTTCGGTCTGTGGGATGGGGATGCGCTGGTCCCGGTTGGCAAGGCGTATTTCGGGTTTACCGATGCCGAACTGAAGGCGCTGGACCGTTTCGTGCGCGACAATACGGTGGAGCGATTCGGGCCTGTGCGCGCGGTTCGCCCCGAAAAGGTGGTGGAAGTGGCGTTCGAGGGGCTCAACCGCTCGCCCCGCCACAAATCCGGCGTTGCCATGCGCTTCCCCCGCATCGCCCGCATCCGCGACGACAAACCCGCCTCCGAGGCCGACCGGCTTGCGACGTTGTTGGAGATGTTGCCAGAGGTGGAGGGGTGAAGGAGGAGTCAGAGGGCGGCTGTGCGGGACCTTTCGGACGTTCGCTAAATGTGCAGCAGCAGTTCTCGATATTGTATTACTATGCTTAGATGGCGGCGCGGCGGTGTCAGTAAACCGTGTTGGTGCGCGGGCCTGAAACGAGCAGCAGCCTGAGGGCGTCCAGATAGGAGCGGTCTGCGTTGCGCCGTGCGGCGTGCCAGCGGCCGATATGCTCATGCGCGGCAATTCAAGCACATGCGCAGGGCGCTGCGAACGCTGAAAGGCTACACGGGCCGTGTCATGCGCGATCTGCGCCGTCATCTGAGCGGCATTCCCGCGGGGGCGCTGCGCGAGGATATCTGCGATGCGTTGGTTCTGACGGGGCGGCAGCCGCCAATCATGACCGCGCCGATCTCGACCGGAGCGGCACAGGACGGTGCATCGCTCATCCGGCCCCGCATGTAAGGGTCCAGCGAGAGGTATTCGTTGCGCAGCAGCATCTGGCCCTTGCCTGGGGTCGGCAGGTCTTCGGTTTCCAGCCTGAGGGTGGTGTCGTCCGGCGCGCCCTTGGGACGCTTGGAGAGGACGAACTTGCGGTTCCGTGTCTTCGATTACGTCTTGTGGACTGCAGCTCTCATCGCGGCGATGAGGCGCTCCAGAGCAGGCACAAGCATCTCGTTGAGGCACTCCAGGGTGAAAGGCCGCGAGCACCTGCGTTGCGCCAAACTGGACTGTTATCAGACCAACGATATCCCGGATTTGGGGACGCACGGGGAAGGATCTGACGAGAGAGGCGGTACGTCCGGTTAACACACGAGCCGATCTACGCGGCCGTCCTCGGTTCGGAGAGGGGCGCTGCGCCGGACCGCGTCAAACCCCAGAAGTCCGCGATGTGCCGGGTCGAGGAGATGCCAACCTCCAGCATGTACTTGCCTTCTTCTCCCAGGCCCTCGTCGCCCTCGGCACTGATCGGCGTGCCGTGGCCCATGTCCTCGATGATGTAATGCTCGATCACCACCCGCCCGTCGGGGTCGCACCAGACTTCCCGAGGGAAGCCGTCAACCCTCTCGACGCGTGTCGGCGGGCCTTCGACCTTGTGGATCTTCTGCCATTGCCGGACGATCGCGCTGGCGTTGGAATTGTCGACGGTTGTATCGCTGTCACCATGCCAGACCGAGATCGTCGGCCATGGACCCGAGAATTTCGAGGCTCCGCGCACAAGAGCGTCGAGCTTGCGGTCCGACGGACTGCCATAGCCCTTCATGCGAAACATCGCCTGCATCAGGCTCTTCGCGCTGCGGTAGGGCAGTCCTGCGATGATTGCCCCTCCGCCGCGATCCGCGCCCGTTCCGCCATGGTGCGCCGCCGACGACCACTCGGCCCCTCGATCACTTCCAGCCGCGAAACTCCAACGCCCATCGAGCCGTCCAAATGGACGCCCATTTTGCCGTCCCTCTCCAAATCCAAACCCTCCGTCACGCGAATGCGCGCAGAATGGCTGGATCAGGCCAAAAATGGCAGGAGGGGAGCGGCGTTGCGCTTACGTTGCGGGCACTGGTCTTTTGCCAGCGATAGTCGCAACGATAGGCCATCGCACGTCCAGGCGAACTTACCTCGATCAGTGCGCGGCGTACCGCAGCACGCGATCAAGTTTCAGACTCAACGGTCGTGATCACTCGGCGGCTAGAAAGGTTCGAAAAGAGGAGCTTCCTTGGAGGATCGGAGCAAAGCACCTGCAAAATGAGGAGTTTAAGAGCATTGATTGTGCAAACCATGTGCAGCGAATAACCCAACTCTTTGGCGAAT
>SLQN01000556.1 GCA_007131465.1 Paracoccaceae bacterium | reverse complement strand
GCGCTCGCCCGCTGTCATGCGGCTGGAGGCGCGGCGGCTGGAAAACGCCCTGGGCGCTGTTGGTCCGGACTGGGCGGCAGGGTCGTTTTCCGTGGCCGATATTGCGCTTGGATATGCGGTCTGGCTGGCGCAGCGCTTTGTCGCACTGCCTGTGCCTGCGCGGGCTTATCTGGAGGCGATGCAGGCCCGACCCGCCTTCGTGCGCGCGCTGGCGCGCGATGGCGCGGCACAGATCTATCTGCAGGACTTCTACCCGCCCCCGGAAGGATGACCCATGCGACATGTCGAGATCTTCGAGGTCGGCCCGCGCGACGGGTTGCAGAATGAAGCCCGCCCCATCCCGACGGCGGCCAAGGTGGCCCTTGTCGATTGTCTCAGCCGCGCGGGGTTCCGGCGCATTGAAGTGGCCAGCTTCGTCAGTCCGAAATGGGTTCCGCAGATGGCGGATTCAGCCGAAGTTCTGGCGCAGATCAGCCGCCGCGCGAAGGTGCGTTATGCCGCCCTTGTCCCGAACATGACCGGGCTGGAGCGCGCACTGGCCGCGGGCGCGGATGAGGTGGCCATTTTCGCGTCGGCGTCCGAGGGGTTCAGCCGGGCCAATCTGAACTGCACCATCGAGGAAAGTTTCGCCCGCTTCGCCCCGGTTGCCGCTGCGGCGCAGGCCGCGGGGCTGCCGGTGCGGGGCTATGTCTCCTGCGTCACCGATTGCCCCTATGACGGGCCAACAGACCCCAGCGCGGTGGCCGGGGTTGTGGCGCGCCTGCACGGCATCGGCTGCTACGAGGTCAGCCTTGGCGATACGATCGGGCGCGCCACGCCCCAGCGCATCACCGCCATGCTGCGCGCGGTGCTGGAGGAAATGCCGCCCGCGCAACTGGCCGGCCATTATCATGACACGGGCGGCCAGGCGCTGGCCAATATCGACGCCTCGTTGCAGATGGGGCTGCGGGTCTTTGACGCCGCCATCGGGGGCTTGGGCGGCTGTCCCTTCGCGCCCGGGGCCTCGGGCAATGTGGCGACCGAGGCTGTGCATGAATGGCTGACAGGCATGGGCTGGCAGACGGGGCTTGACCGTGACACGCTGGCGCAGGCCGCAGCAATGGCGCGCAACATGCGCGGGGGAGGGGGCTGATGTTCGACACAATAAGGATAGACACCGATGCGCGCGGCGTGGCCACCCTGACACTCGCGCGGCCGGACAAGCACAATGCGCTGAATGCAGCGATGATTGCTGATCTGACCGAGGCCGCAACCCGGTTGGGGGCGGATGCCAGCGTGCGCGCGGTGGTGCTGGCGGCAGAGGGCAAGAGCTTCTGCGCGGGCGGTGATCTGGCCTGGATGCAGGCGCAGATGCAGGCGGACCGGGCGGCGCGGGCGCGCGAGGCAGGCAAGCTGGCCGCCATGCTGGGGGCGCTCAACAGCCTGCCCAAGCCGTTGATCGGGCGGGTGCAGGGTCCGGCCTATGGCGGGGGTGTGGGGATGATGGCCGTGTGTGACGTGGTCATCGGGGCGGAAGGTGCGCGTTTCGGATTTACCGAAACCCGGCTGGGGCTGATCCCGGCAACGATTGGCCCCTATGTGGTGGCAAAGATGGGCGCGTCGATGGCGCGGCGGGTCTTCCTGTCGGCGCGTGTTTTTGACGCAGCCGAGGCAGTGACGCTGGGCCTGCTTGCCCGCGTCGTCCCGTCTGATGCACTGGACGCTGCCGTTGCGGCGGAAGTCGCGCCCTATCTGGACTGCGCGCCGCAAGCCGTCGCGCGGGCCAAGGCGCTGGTGCATCATCTGGGCACACCGATCACTGCCGCGCAGATAGAGCATTCGATCACGGAACTGGTCACGTGCTGGGAAGGAGATGAGGCCCGCGAGGGGATTGCGGCCTTCTTCGCGCGGCGCAAACCCGACTGGGCGCACTGAGACTGGCGCAGGCCCCCGGGTTGCATGATTCTGCAATCGCGAAAGTGTTTATGCGCAGCGCAGCATTTCCGACGGCAGATTTGCCGAGAGATCGCGTTCGGGCGTCGATTTTCGGTATGCAGTTGTATTCTGAAACGCCTTTTTCCACAGCCTGACCCGCCAGTTCGGTTGACCCTATGGGGGTTGCGGAGTAGATAATGCGCATCCATGAAGCGGACGGGTCAGACCGTCGCGCGAAGAAGGAGCCAAAGGTGGAAGACCTACTCGCATCCTACTTGCCCATCGTCATCTTTCTCGCCATTGCCATCGCTCTCGGGCTGGTGCTGATGCTGTCGGCGATCGTGATCGCGGTGCGTAACCCTGACGCTGAGAAGAATTCTGTCTATGAATGCGGGTTCAACGCGTTCGATGATGCACGGATGAAATTCGATGTCCGATTCTATCTGGTCGCGATCCTGTTCATCATCTTCGATCTGGAAATTGCCTTCCTGTTCCCGTGGGGGGTGGCGTTTTCGGAAATGTCGATGACGGCCTTCTGGTCAATGATGGTTTTTCTGGCTGTGCTGACGGTGGGCTTCGCCTATGAATGGAAAAAGGGGGCATTGGAATGGGAGTGATGACCGGAGCCAACACTGCCGGAGCTGACAGCGAGGTGGCGACCCAGACCCTGAACCGCGAATTGCAGGACAAGGGGTTCCTGCTGACAACGACCGAGGATATCATCAACTGGGCGCGCAACGGATCGCTGCACTGGATGACCTTCGGGCTGGCCTGCTGCGCGGTCGAGATGATGCACACCTCGATGCCGCGCTATGATCTGGAACGCTTCGGCACGGCCCCGCGCGCCAGCCCGCGCCAGTCCGACCTGATGATCGTGGCGGGCACGCTGACCAACAAGATGGCACCTGCGCTGCGCAAGGTCTATGACCAGATGCCCGAACCGCGCTATGTCATCAGCATGGGAAGCTGCGCGAACGGCGGTGGCTACTACCATTACAGCTATTCCGTGGTGCGCGGCTGTGACCGGATCGTGCCTGTGGATATCTATGTCCCCGGCTGCCCGCCCACCGCCGAGGCGCTGCTCTATGGCATCTTGCAGTTGCAGCGCAAGATCCGGCGCACCGGCACGCTGGTCAGGTAAGGAGAATGCCCATGTCCGAGGCCCTGAATGAACTTGCGGCCCTTCTGGAAATGCGAATGGGCGACGCGCTTGTGCGCCACGACATCACGCATGGGGAATTGACAGTCACGACGACACTGCCGCATCTGGTCAAGCTGACACGCCATCTGCAACAGGATGAGAACCTGCGCTTCTCGACATTGGTCGATATAACTGCCGTGGACTGGCCGGGGCGGCGCAAGCGCTTCGAGATGGTCTATCACTTCCTGTCGATGTATCTCAACCACCGCATCCGGGTGAAGCTCGCGCTGGCAGAAGACGAGATCGTGCCCTCGCTCACCGCGATTTATCCGGCGGCGAACTGGTTCGAACGCGAAGTGTTCGACATGTATGGCATCCTGTTTTCCGGCCACCCGGACCTGCGCCGCATCCTGACCGATTACGGGTTTCGCGGCCATCCGCTGCGCAAGGATTTCCCGACCACCGGCTATACCGAAGTGCGCTATGACGAGGCGCTCAAGCGCGTGGTCTACGAGCCGGTGCATCTTGTGCAGGAATATCGCCAGTTCGATTTCATGTCGCCCTGGGAAGGCGCGGATTATATCCTTCCGGGTGATGAGAAGAAGGAGGCTGCGACATGATGGACGGCTCCAAGGGATTTCAGGACGCGGAAACCGCGGAACAGCGCATCCGCAATTTCAACATCAATTTCGGCCCCCAGCACCCGGCGGCGCATGGGGTGTTGCGGCTGGTGCTGGAACTGGATGGCGAGATTGTCGAGCGCTGCGACCCGCATATCGGCCTTCTGCATCGCGGCACCGAAAAGCTGATGGAAAGCCGTACCTATCTTCAGAACCTGCCTTATTTCGACCGGCTGGACTATGTCGCGCCCATGAATCAGGAACATGCCTGGTGTCTGGCGATCGAGAAGCTGACCGGTGTCGAGGTGCCGCGCCGGGCCTCGCTGATCCGGGTGCTGTATTGCGAGATCGGGCGCGTTCTGAACCATCTGCTGAACGTCACCACGCAGGCCATGGACGTGGGCGCGCTGACGCCGCCCTTGTGGGGGTTCGAGGAGCGCGAGAAGCTGATGGTCTTCTATGAGCGCGCCAGCGGGTCGCGGCTGCATGCCGCCTATTTCCGCCCCGGCGGCGTGCATCAGGACCTGCCGCCCAAGCTGATCGACGACATCGAGACATGGGCGCATGAATTCCCCAAGCTCCTGGATGATATCGACGGGCTTCTGACCGAGAACCGCATCTTCAAACAACGCAATGCCGATATCGGGGTGATCACGGAACAGGATATTCTCGACTGGGGCTATTCCGGCGTGATGGTGCGCGGGTCGGGCCTCGCATGGGACCTGCGCCGCGCGGAACCCTACGAATGCTATGACGAATTCGACTTCAAGATCCCGATCGGCAAGAATGGCGATTGCTATGACCGCTACCTCTGCCGCATGGCCGAGATGCGCGAGAGCACCAGCATCATCCTGCAAGCCATTGAAAAGCTGCGCGCGCCTGACGGGCAGGGCGATGTGCTGGCCCGCGGCAAGATCACGCCCCCGCCCCGCGCCGAGATGAAAACCTCGATGGAGGCGCTGATCCACCATTTCAAGCTTTACACCGAAGGGTTCCACGTCCCCGAGGGCGAGGTCTATGCCGCAGTCGAGGCCCCCAAGGGCGAATTCGGCGTCTATCTGGTGGCAGATGGCACAAACAAGCCCTACCGCGCGAAACTGCGCGCGCCGGGGTTCCTGCATCTGCAAAGCATGG
>SLQN01000544.1 GCA_007131465.1 Paracoccaceae bacterium | reverse complement strand
GGCGTCATGTCCACAACCGACCGGCCGGGGATGTTGTAGATGATGATCGGCAACTCGCAGCAGTCATGCAGCGCCGTGAAATGGGCGATCAGTCCGGCCTGCGTCGGTTTGTTGTAATAGGGTGTGACAACAAGCGCTGCATCGGCGCCCACCCGCTCGGCATGGCGCATGAAGCCGATTGCCTCAAGCGTGTTGTTGGACCCGGCCCCCGCAATAACCGGCACGCGCCCGGCGGCGGCCTTCACGACTTCTTCGATCATGCATTCGTGTTCGGCATGGCTCAGCGTCGGGCTTTCCCCGGTTGTGCCAACGGGCACAATCCCGTGGGAGCCTTCAGAAATCTGCCACTCGATCAGCGCATGCAGCGCATCCAGATCCAGCGCACCGTCTTTCAAGGGCGTGACCAGTGCTGGAAGTGACCCTCTGATCTGCATGCGCGCCTCCTCGATTACGTTGGTCTGACAGGATGCGCCCGCTGCGGTTGCGCAAATGTGTATTGCTGCCCTGACCGTGGCGGTTAGAACTATCAGCAATGATTTTCAAGGTCAAAAGAGGGACGCACATGCCACGCCCGCCACATCCGCGCACTGCAGGCGCGCTGGTGCTACCTGCCTTTGCCTGCGGGGTCTGGCTGTTGCTGGCGGGCGTCTTGCCTGCCACCGCGCAGGACACTGCACCCCCATCGCGCGCCGCAGGGCTGCTGGCCAGTGCGCTGAGCGCGGCGGCATCCGCTGACTGGCCGGGCGCGCGGGCCCGGGCCTCCAACAGCGCGCCCATCGCGCAGGACATCGTGCAATGGGAGGCTCTGCGCGCCGGCGAAGGCAGTTTTGACGACTATCTGGCATTCCTTGATGCAAAGGCGCACTGGCCACTGATCAACACCGTCGCGCGGCGGGCCGAAGACCTGCTGGCCAGCGCATCACACGACACCATCCTGAATTTCTTCGAGAACCGCACTCCTGTGTCCCAATCCGGCTCTCTGGCACTGGTCTTCGCCCTGCGCGACGCCGGTCGAACCGAGGAAGCCGAGGCGCTCGCCGCAAGGCTGTGGCGCGAGGAACCGCTGAGCGGCGAAAGCGAATTGCGCCTGCTGCGCAGTTTCGATGCGGCGATTTCCCCCCATCACGGCGCACGGGTCGATATGCTGCTGTGGCGCGGCGAACGGAGTGCCGCGCGGCGGCATCTTGAACGACTGAACGTGGATATGCGACGCGTGGCGCTGGCGCGGAGTGCGCTACAGGAGCGCGCGCAGGGCGTGGATGCACTGGTCACCGCGGTTCCGGACGCCTTGCAATCCGATCCGGGCCTGATGCATGACCGGTTCCAGTTCCGCATGCGGGCGGGCAACCATGACGGCGCAGAGGAACTGATCCTTGCACAGTCGCGCGCAGCCGAGGGCCTGGGCGATCCCGAGGCGTGGGGCCGCAACCGGGTGTTCCTTGTCCGTCGTGCCCTGTCCGATGGCGCGTATCAGCGCGCCTATGATCTGGCCACGCCGCACGGACTGGAAGACGGGTTGCATTTTGTCGACCTGGAATTTCTGGCAGGTTTCATCGCGCTGGAATACCTGAACAACCCCGAGGCAGCTCTGCCACATTTCCGCGCGCTTCAGGTGCGCAGCACAAGCCCGATCACGCTTGGGCGGTCCGGTTACTGGCAGGGGCGCACGCATGATGCGCTGGGCGACGCGGTGATGGCGCGCACTGCCTATGAATTCGGGGCCGAGCATCAGACCAGCTTCTACGGGCAGCTAGCGGCCGAGCGTCTGGGGCTTGATCTCGACCCCGCCCTCATCAACGGACCGGATTACCCTGACTGGCGCGAAACCTCGCTGGCGCGGTCCGATCTGCTGGCGGCGGCACTTCTGCTGCGCGAGGCCGGGCACTGGCACGAAGCCCGCCGTTTCGTGCTGTTCCTTGCGCGCGGGTTGGAAGACGAGGCCGAACTGGGCGCATTGGCGGATTTCATGCTTGCGCTGGGCGAGCCGAATTTTGCGCTCAACATCGCCAAGCTCGCAGTCCAGAACGAGGTCGTCCTGCCCCGCGCCTATTTCCCGCTGACCCCGCTGGCCGAGGCCGCGTTGCCTGTGCCGATGGATCTGGTCAAGGCGATTGCCCGGCGCGAAAGCGAATTCGACCCGGCCGTTGTCAGCCATGCCGATGCGCGCGGGCTGATGCAGGTGCTGCCCGGCACAGGGCAGATGATGGCACGCAAACTGGGGATTCCTTTCGATGCGGGCGATCTGACCCGCGATGCCGCGCTGAATGCCCGGCTGGGCGCGGCCTATCTGGCGGAATTGCGTGACGAATTCGGCCCGTCGCTTGCGCTGGTCGCGGCCGGATACAATGCCGGGCCGGGGCGGCCCCGGCAATGGATCGAACGGCTGGGTGACCCGCGCAACGGGGCTGTGGATATCCTGCGCTGGGTCGAAAGCGTGCCCTTCGCCGAAACCCGCAACTACATCATGCGGGTGGCCGAATCGCTGGTGGTCTATCGCGCCCTGCTGGAAGGCAGTCCGCAACCCATCGCGATGGAGCAACTGCTGCGCGGGGACTGACGCGATCAGGTCACGGCGATAACCACGCCCACCCCGATCATCAGAACGCCTGCGACCCGGTTCGTGCGCGCAATTGCGCGGCCTGACCGAAGCAATGCGCGCGCCCGGTCGATCAGCAGCGCCATGCCCAGATTGCCCAGCATCGGAATCGCGACCGAGACCAGAAGGATGGCCATGATATCGGCCCATGTCACGCGCGTCAGGTCAAAGAAACCCGGCAGCACGCCCATATAGAACAGGATCGCCTTGGGGTTGGCCAGAATCACGGTCACCCCCGCTGCAAAGCCCGCCAGCGCGCCGGGCCGCGTCAGCCGACTGTCGGCGCTCAGGTCGCGCACGGCATGGCGGATCAGTTGCACGCCCATGATCACGAACATCGCCACGGCCACCCATTTCATCGCTTCCAGAAGGTCGCCATAGATGGACAGGATCCATGTCAGCCCGAAAATCGCGGCCAGAGGCCAGAGCATATCGCCCAGCGCCACGCCTACAGCCAGGGGGGCGGCCTGTGCGAAGCCCCCAGACATCGCGCGGGCGGTCAGCGCCACCCAGACCGGGCCGGGCGTCAGGAACAGAATCAGGATCGCGCCTGCATAGAAGGCAAGCTCCAACGCCGTGATCGTCATGGGGCAGAGTCCTTCACATGCGACAGGCCATCGGCCTCGGTAACCGTGAAATGCTGCGCCCTTGCCCCGAGTCCCTCGAACAACTCGGCCCCGGTCCCGGTCAGAAAGGCCTGCACCTCAAGCGCGCAGACCGCATCATAAAGCGCGGCACGGCGGCCAAGGTCAAGATGGGCGGCGATTTCGTCCAGCAGCAGCACCGGCGCATGCGATGTCAGCGCCGCCAGCGCGCGCGCATTGGCCAGGATGATAGAGATCAGGAGCGCCTTCTGTTCCCCGGTCGAGCATTGCGACGCCGCCATCCCCTTGGCCGCCCAGACCGCGCCCAGATCGGCCCGGTGCGGCCCTGTCAGGCTGCGCCCTGCGGCCATGTCGCGCCGTCGCCCCTCGGCCAGCGCTGCCGCCAGCGCCGCCTGATCCTGTGGCGCGGTGCACTCCAGCGTCAGATCGGCCACCGGAAACGGGCCGTCGCTATCGGCATGGGCGGCCAGAAGGTCCAGCGCCGCGCGCCGGTTCGCGCTGATCTGCGCGCCGGCAGCCGCCATCTGCGCTTCCAGCGCACCATGCCAGCCACCATCGCCCACGCCATCACGCAGCAGGCGGTTACGCTCGCGCATGGCCTTTTCATAGGCCAGCACCTGCGCGGCGTGATCGGGGCGAAAGCTCAGCACCATGCGGTCCAGAAACCGCCGCCGCCCCTCGGCCCCGTCCAGCCACAGCCGGTCCATCGCAGGCGTCAGCCAGAGCATCGCCATGACACTGCCCAGTGCGATCTGGGGGGCTGCCTTTTCATCGATGCGCACCTGCCGCGCCTGCCCCGGTTCGGCCCATGTCTCGACCCGGCGCGGCCCGTCCGGGGTGGCGATCTCGGCGCGCAGTTTCCATCCCAAGGCTTCGGGTTTGCGCGCGATATCCTCAGGCGGCGCGCGGCGCAGCCCCCGGCCCGGTGAGAGCAGCGAGACCGCCTCCAGGATATTCGTCTTGCCCGACCCGTTCGCCCCGGCCAGCACCACCGGCCGCCCGTCAAGCACCAGGCGTGTGCGCTGATGCGACCGGAAATGCGAGAGCGTCAGATGGGCGAGGTAGATCGACATGGGCCAGCGGTAAGAAGATTTCTGCCAAGATGCCAGCACGAAAAAGCCCCACGCATGGCGGGGCTTCTGCCTGCATCGGATCAGGGTGACCTGTCGCCCGCCCGATCTCACACCCGCATCGGCATCACGACATAGACCGCACTGGTGTCATTGCCTTCGCGCATCAGCGTCGGGTCGCCCGAGGCATTGAACAGGAACACGGCGTTTTCGCGGTCCACCTGGCTGGCGATTTCCAGCAGATATTTGGCGTTGAACCCGATTTCCAGCCGCTCATCGCCATAGGCGACGATCAGTTCCTCCTCGGCTGCGCCGCTGTCGGGGGCGTTGACTGACAGCACGAGCTTGTCGTCTTCCAGTACCAGTTTCACTGCGCGCGAACGTTCGGCCGACACGGTCGCAACACGGTCCACGGCCTTGGCGAATTCAGCTGCGTCCACTTCCAGCCGCTTGGTGTTCTGGGTCGGGATCACGCGCGTATAGTCCGGGAAGGTGCCGTCGATGACCTTGGATGTCAGGGTGATGTCGGGCGTGGCGAAGCGTATCTTGT
>SLQN01000491.1 GCA_007131465.1 Paracoccaceae bacterium | reverse complement strand
CTTCCTGAATCCCGAACCGCTCCATCAGCCCGGCATCGCACATCACCTTGGCCCCGGCCCCGCCTTCCTCGGCGGGCTGGAAGATCACCGCGACCGTCCCATCGAAATTGCGGGTCTCGGCCAGATAGCGCGCCGCGCCCAGCAGCATTGTCGTGTGGCCATCATGGCCACAGGCATGCATCTTGCCGTGATGGATCGAGGCATAGGGCTTGCCCGTCGCCTCATGAATCGGGAGGGCATCCATATCGGCGCGCAGCCCGACCACGCGGCCATTGGCGCCGTTGCGCCCGTGGATCAGCCCCACAAGCCCGGTCACGCCGATCCCCTCGACCACGGCATCGCAGCCGAAACTGCGCAGCCTGGCGGCCACGAAGCTGGCGGTGCGGTGGCATTCGAATTCCAGTTCCGGATGGGCATGAAGATCGCGCCGCCATTGCGTCAATTCGGGCAGCATCTCGGCAAAGCGGTTGCGGACAGGCATGGGGTTCTCCAGAGCAGCCCCTCACAGGTAGAAGGCAACCGGGGCAAGGACAAGCCCCGCATCTGCCGCAGCGCCGCTCAATCCTCGAAAAGCTCGCTCTGGCCGCGCGCGTCGTCATCGGCATCTTCATCGTCAGGCAAACCCGTCTGGCCCGGCGGGGGGCGGCTGTCCAGAAGTCCGGCCTCGCGCAATTCCTTCAGCCCCGGCAGATCGCGCGCGCTTTCCAGCCCGAAATGATCCAGGAACCCTTCGGTCACGACAAAGGTCACAGGGCGGCCCGGTGTCATCCGCCGGCGTCCCAGCCGGATCCAGTCCAGTTCCAGCAACTGGTCGATCGTGCCGCGCGACACGGCAACGCCGCGAATTTCCTCGATCTCGGCGCGGGTGACGGGCTGGTGATAAGCGATGATCGCCAGCGTCTCGATCGCCGCGCGCGACAGTTTGCGCGTCTCGACCCGTTCGGACTGCATCAGCCAGCCCAGATCAGGGGCCGTGCGCAGGGCGTAGGCATCGCCCACCCGCAGCAGGTTCACCCCGCGCCCGGTGTAGCGCGCGCGCAGATGCACCAGCGCTTGCGCAGGATCGCAGCCTTGCGGCAGGCGCGCCGTGATCTGCGCCAGGCTCAACGGGTCGGCGCTGGCAAAAAGGATCGCTTCGATCATGCGTTCCTGCTCGGCCATGGGCGGCACGCCGAACAGGCTGGGGCTGCCCGGATCGGCCGAATTCGGGCGATGCGTTTCAGGACCATCCGTTTCGCGGCCATGGGTCTCTGGATCGGATGTCTGGGTCATGTCTGCGTCATTGCCCCGGTCTGCGCCGCAGATGCAAGGGCGCGAAGGTGTCGGCCTGCCGCAACTCGATCTCGCCCTGCTTGGCCAGTTCCAGCGTGGCCGCAAAGGTGGACGCAATGGCAGAGCGCTTGCGCCCCGGCGCATTGCGCCATTCTGCGGGCAGGCAGGCCTGCAGGCTGGTCCATTCTGCGGCCCCGGGCATCAGGTGCTTCAACCGTTCCAGCGCGGCCTCGTAGGGGTAAATATCTGTGCGGTCAAAGGCATAGGGGCGAAATTCATCCCGCGTGCGCAGCCGGGCATAGGCACGCATCAGGTCCAGCAGGCTGGCGTCATACTGGGTCTTGCGCGCCACGGACAGCGTATCGGGCGCACCGCGCGCAAAGAAGTCGCGCCCTTTCTGATCGCGCCCCATAAGCCGCGCAGCCGCTTCGCGCATCGCCTGCAACCGCTCCAGTTGAAAGGCCAGATGCGCGGCCAGTTCGGCCCCGGTGGGGCCTTCCTCCTGTGGGTCCGGTGGCAAGAGAAGGCGCGATTTCAGATAGGCAAGCCAGGCGGCCATGACCAGGTAATCCGCCGCCAGTTCGATGCGCAGCGCGCGCGCCTGCGCGACAAAGCCCAGATACTGTTCGGCCAGGTCCAGCACCGAAATGCGCCGCAGGTCCACTTTCTGGGTGCGCGACAGGGTCAGCAACAAGTCCAGCGGGCCCTCGAAGCCGTCCACATCGACGATCAGCGCTTCTGCGGCCCGCCGCGTGCTGATGTCACTGTCCGTGTCGAAATCATCGGCCATGTCCACACTCCGCGCCTGTAAAGCCTAGCGCGGGTTGCACGGCTTGTCCATCACGGGGCGGATATGTGTCGCTCCCAGTCGCGCAGCCGGGCGACATAGCGCGCCAGCGTGTCGATCTCGAGGTTGATCCGGTCGCCCGGCGCGGTATCGCCCCAGTTTGTCACCTGCTTGGTGTGCGGGATCAGGTTGATGCCGAACTCCGCGCCCTCGACCTCGTTCACCGTCAGCGATGTGCCATTCAGCGCCACTGATCCCTTGGGCGCGATGAACCCCGCTAGCGCACTTGGCACGCGAAACCACATCCGCGTGCTGTCGCCCTCTTGTGCGACGCTCAGCACTTCGGCCACCCCGTCGACATGGCCCGAAACGATATGCCCGCCAAGTTCGTCGCCCAGCTTCAACGCCCGTTCCAGATTGACGCGCCGCCCCACCGCCCAATCGCCAAGATTGGTCTTTGATACCGTCTCTGCAGAGACCTGCACCTCATACCAGTCCGCCCCCTTGGCGACGACCGTAAGGCACACCCCGTCAGAGGCAATCGACGCCCCCAGATCGACCGACGCCATGTCATAGCCCGTCGCGATGCGGGCGCGCAGGTCGCCTTCGCGGATCAGGCTCTGCACTTCGCCGATATCCGTAATGATCCCGGTGAACATGGACACCCCTTTTCAAACATCCTGTCGCACAGCTAGCCTGACCGGATATGGATGGCAAGCACGCCATAAATCCACCGCATTTCTCAAGCATTATCATGACAAACCGGCGAGTTAAGGTTACTTGATCCGAGATTGAGACAACACAGTACACGAGTAGGCGTATTGAGGCACCGGTAATGGAAGTCGAGAGTGATGAAAGGCGGTTCCTGTTCCTGCAAGGTCCGCATGGATGGTTTTTCAACCGTCTGGGCACGGCGTTACGGGCCGCAGGCGCGCAGGTCTGGCGCGTTGGCTTCAACAGGGGCGATGCGCTGTTCTGGCGCGACAAGGCAAGCTACATCCCGTTCACACAAGCGCAGGACGCCTGGCCACAGCGGTTTCGCGACCTGATCGCCGAACATCAGATCACCGATATCGCCCTTTATGGCGATGTCCGCGCCATCCATGCCAAGGCGATTGCAATAGCACGCGCGCTTGGCCTGACCGTGCATGTGTTCGAGGAGGGCTATCTGCGCCCCTACTGGATTACCTATGAACGTGATGGCGCGAACGGCAATTCCAGGCTGATGGACATCGACCTGCCGGAAATGCGCAAGGCGCTGGAGAAATACGATCTGGAACTGCCCGACCCGCCCGCGCATTGGGGCGACATGCGCCAACACATCTTCTATGGCGCACTCTATCATTTCTTCGTTCTCGCGTTCAACCGGCAGTATCGCAGCTTTCGACCGCATCGCGATCTGACCGTTTCGCAGGAATTTCACCTGTATCTGAAGCGTCTGGGGCTGATGCCGTTCCATTCGCTCGAACGGCGCATCGCCAGCTGGCGCGTCCGCAACGGCGGGTTTCCCTATCACCTTGTGCTGTTGCAACTGGACCATGACAGCAGTTTCCGCGCGCACAGCCCCTTTTCGTCGCAGGCACAGTTTCTGGAGAAGGTGTTTGCAGGCTTTGCCCGAGGCGCACCGCAACACCATCACCTGGTGATCAAGGCCCACCCGCTGGAAGACGGACGCGCGCCCCTGCGCCAGACCATCCGAACCCTGACGCTGCAGCACGGGCTTGGCGGGCGCGTCCATTTCCTGCGCGGCGGCAAACTGGCGCAATTGCTCAACCATGCGCGGTCCGCCGTGACCGTGAATTCCACAGCCGCCCAACAGGTCCTGTGGCGCGGGATGCCGCTGCGGGTGTTCGGGCGTTCGGTCTATGACAAGCCCGAGTTCGTCTCGAAACAGCCGCTGCGGAAATTTTTCGCCCGTCCCGACCGCCCCGATGCCCGCGCCTATCGGGACTATCGCCACTTTCTGCTGGAGACGTCGCAGGTCCCGGGCGGCTACTATTCCTTGGGGGGGAGGCGACAGTTGATGCGACATCTGGTAGATATGATGCTGGCCCCGGATGATCCTTATACGGCGCTCATCCTCGGGGACGCGACCCCACGGCAACAGTTGCGTGTGGTCAGATAGACCCTAACCCATTTCGAGGCTTGGCGTTTTGGCGAAAAACGCGTATGGTTCCATAAAAATCAGAGGCATGTCCTTCAACAGGAGCCCGAGCAGTGATCGAACCGTCTTTTCAATGGGGCCGCAGGCTGGCCCTGTTTGTTGCCGCTGTCGCGGTCGCGTCCTGCACCGTATCACGCGATGGCCCGTCCAAGCGCGAGATCTTTGAAGGGTCCGTCCAGCGGTCCGGCGATGCACATATCATCATGGTCAACAAGCGCGTGGCCAATGCCGCCAACCGGCCCGAAGCGCTTGGCTTCAGCCATGCCCTGCGCAAGGGGGCGTTGATGGCCAGTGACACCATCCGCCCCGGCGATGTCATCGCGCTGAATGTCTATGAAAACGTGCCCGAAGGCCTGCTTGCCCCGACCGAAACCAACAATGCGGTCATAACCGAAATTCAGGTCGATGATGCCGGGTTCATCTTCGTGCCCTATGCCGGACGCATTCGCGCGGCCGGACATTCACCCGATGCGCTGCGCCGCATCCTGACCCAGTCTCTTGACGAACAGACCCCCGATCCGCAGGTGCTGGTCACCCGCACCCAAGGCGACGGGGCCACAGTTTCGGTTGCAGGCGGCGTGAATGCGCAGGGTGTCTATCCTGTCACGCGCGCGACCAATAG
>SLQN01000369.1 GCA_007131465.1 Paracoccaceae bacterium | reverse complement strand
ACCCAGTGCGAATCATTCTTCATCCTTGTCGATATGTGCCATCGCGGCCTTGATCAGCGGCACGGCCTGCGAGGGGGCGGCTTTCTTGTCCTTGCCCGCAGGGTTGGGTTCCGTTTCGGGCAGGATATTCTCGACAAAGATAAAGCGCTTGCACGCCTTGCGAAACGCCTCGGGGGTCTTTTGCTGGCCAATGCCGTACACATCCAGCCCCTGTTCGCGGATGCGCGACGCGAGCCGCGTGAAATCACTGTCCGAACTGACCAGAACAAACCCGTCAAACCGGCCCGAATGCAGCAGGTCCATCGCGTCGATCACGAGCGCGATATCGCTGGAATTCTTGCCCACCGTATTCGCGGGCTGGTGATGGGGCACAAGGGCCAGCACCGGCAGCTTGTCCTGCCAGCCCGACATCTGGTTGCGCGAGAAATCCCCGTAGATCCGCCGCACACTCGCTTCGCCGAGGCTGGCGATTTCCTCGAAGATCGCCTCTGCCCAGCGGGGCGACGAATTGTCGGCATCGATCAGCACAGCCAGTAGTGGTATCCCTGCACGCGCCATGCGTCTTTCCTTTCATTTCGGTCAGCATGTCCGGGGGGAGTCCCGCCGCCAGGCGGGACGGGGGCAACGCCCCCCGGACAAAAATCTTGGGCGCAGCCCTCCGCAGGATAACCCCGCCTCACCCTGTCACAGCACCTGATACATCACGAACGCATCCACAAGCCCCTCCGTCGGATGGCGGAACGCGCCCGGCAGTCGGCCCACGATCTCGAACCCATGCGCCTGCCATAGCCCGATCGCGCGGGTGTTGGTCGCAACCACGCAGTTGAACTGCATCGCATGAAACCCCCGCCTGCGCGCCTCGTCCAGCGCGTGAGCCAGCAGCGCACGGGCCACGCCCCGGCCCTGCGCGGCCCCAGCCGTCACAAAGCCGCAATTGCACACATGCGCGCCCCCGCCCTGCTGGTTGGCGCAAATGTAATAGCTGCCAAGCGCCTCCCCGTCCTCTTGCGCTACAAACGCCGCATGCGTCCCGCCCCGCCACCAGTCCAGCGCCGCCCTGCGGCTGATGCCTTGGTCTATCGCATAAGTCTCGCCCGCGCGAAAGACCGGTTCCAGCATCGCCCAGAGTGCGGCATCGTCGGCAGCCGTCGCCGTGCGGATCAGCAGGTCAGCCAAGTTTCCCGTCCCGCGCCCAGTCAAGCGCATCCTCAAGCCGGTCATCGCCCCAGAACACCTCGTCGCCCACCACGAAGCTTGGAGCGCCGAATACGCCCAGCGCCATTGCATGGTCGGTCTCGGCCTCAAGCCGCGCGGCAGTCTCCGGGCTGCGGGCAATTTCCAGCACGCGCCCCGCGGCCTGTCCCACATATGCCAGCGCCCGACCCAGCCCCGGTTCCTGTCCCGGTTCCCGCCCTTCGGTGAACCACAGGTCATAGGCCGCGCGGATATAGCCCGCGCCCCAGCCCTCGGTGCAGCCGACAAGCGCCACCTGATTGGCGAAGGTCAGGTCCGCCAGCGGATAGGGCGCGGGCAGGCGCAGGCGCAGCCCGTAGCGTTGCGCCCGCCGTTCGATGTCGCGCCACATATAGGCCGCCTTCACCGGCTTGTCGCGAAACGGGATGTTGTTCTGCGCCAGCATGATCCGGCGCACATCAAAAGGTCGCCATGTCACGGCCACCCCGGCCCGGCGCGCAAGCGCATCAAGGCGCATCACGCTCAGGCAGGAATAGGTGCTGCCAATGGAAACCCAGAAATCGAGCGCCCGTGCCACCGATCAGAACTCCACCACCGCGCGGATCGACTTGCCTTCATGCATCAGGTCGAACCCCTCATTGATCTGATCGAGCGTCAGCTTGTGGGTGATCATCGGGTCGATCTCGATCTTGCCATCCATGTACCAGTCCACGAAGCGCGGCACGTCCGAGCGTCCCTTCGCCCCCCCGAAGGCCGTGCCCTTCCAGACGCGGCCCGTCACAAGCTGGAATGGCCGCGTGGAAATCTCGGCCCCGGCGGGTGCGACGCCAATGATCACCGACACCCCCCAGCCCCGGTGCGAACATTCCAGCGCATCGCGCATCACTTTCACATTCCCGGTGGCATCGAACGAATAATCCACGCCCCCGATCGCATCGTCCCCGCGCTGCGTCAGCTTCACGATCTCGGCCACGGTGTTCTCGACCTTCGAGGGGTTGATGAAATGCGTCATCCCGAACTTGCGCGCCATCTCCTCCTTGCCGTCATTCAGGTCCACCCCGATGATCATGTCCGCGCCCGCCATGCGCAGCCCCTGAATGACATTAAGGCCAATCCCCCCCAGCCCGAACACCGCTGCGGTGGACCCAATCTCGACGCCTGCCGTGTTGATCACGGCCCCGATGCCCGTCGTCACACCACAGCCGATATAGCAGATCTTGTCGAAGGGCGCGTCGTCGCGCACCTTGGCCAGCGCGATTTCGGGCAGCACCGTATGGTTGGCGAAGGTCGAACAGCCCATGTAGTGATAGATCGGCGTGCCATCGAGCATGGAAAACCGGGTCGTGCCATCCGGCATCAGCCCCTGCCCTTGTGTGCCCCGGATCGCCGTGCACAGGTTCGTCTTGCCCGACCGGCAGGAATAGCACTGGCGACATTCCGGGGTGTAAAGCGGGATCACATGGTCGCCGGGTTTCAGCGTGGTCACGCCCGCGCCCACCTCCAGCACCACGCCCGCGCCTTCATGGCCCAGGATCGACGGGAACAGCCCCTCCGGGTCCGCGCCCGAGCGGGTGAATTCATCCGTGTGGCAGATGCCGGTGGCCTTGACCTCGATCAGCACCTCGCCCGCCTTCGGGCCATCAAGGTTCACTTCCATGACCTCCAAGGGCTTTCCGGCCTCCAGAGCCACTGCTGCACGCGTTCGCATCGATCATCCTCCTCCATCTGGATTTGCCCCAGCATGGCCCGGAATGACCGGTCGGGGCAAGCACAAGAGCGCCGCATTGCCTGCCGTTTCCGGCCCCCCGTCGTGAAGGCTTGATTTTGCCGCGCGCCCGGCACACACTCAAGCGCATGAACATGCAATCCCCCTTGCGCAACCCGGATACAGTGGTCAGCTTTGACCGGCGCGAACTGGGCGTGATCCTGGGGCTTTACGGGCGTATGGTGGCGGCAGGCGAATGGCGCGATTACGGTATTTCCTGCCTGCGCAGCGCGGCGGTGTTTTCGATCTTTCGCCGCACCGCCGAACACCCGCTCTACCGGATCGAGAAGCACCCCGCGCTTCGTAACCGGCAGGGCATGTATGCCGTGATCGGGATGGATGGCCAGATCCTCAAGCGCGGGCATGACCTTGCGCAGGTGCTTCGCGTGCTGGAACGCAAGTTGCTGCGGGTGATCGCGAATGACTAGATTTACAGCCGCGCCGCGCCCTGCTATGGCGCAGGCCATGACACGCGCAAGCCCCCTTCCCCGGTCCCTGCGACGCCGCTAGCGCGCGCGACCTGTCATGCTGTCGGGGCAACACGGCCCTTGCCCACTCTCACGCTTCCATAACAACCTGTGTTGACTTGGCCACCCCAGTTTGGCAGGTCAATGCTTTCCTTGAACGGGATATCGCCAATGACCGCCGCCTTTCCTGCGCTTCTGCCCACCTATAACCGGACCCCGCTTCGCTTCGTGCGCGGCGAGGGCTCCTGGCTGACCGAAGCCTCGGGCGCACGATATCTTGACCTGACCTCGGGCATTGCCGTCAATGCGCTGGGCCATGCCCATCCCGCACTGGTGCAGGCACTGACAGACCAGGCGCAGGCACTGTGGCATGTCTCGAACCTTTACCGCATCCCCGCGCAAGAGGCACTGGCCGAGGCGCTGGTGGCACATACTTTTGCCGACACGGCCTTCTTCACCAATTCCGGAACCGAAGCCGCTGAACTGGCGATCAAGATGGTGCGCAGATACTGGCATGATCAGGGCGCGGACCGCACAACCATCCTGACCTTCGAGGGCGCGTTTCATGGCCGCTCGACCGGGGCGATTGCGGCTGCCGGGTCCGAGAAGATGACCGCGGGCTTCGGCCCGCTGATGCCCGGCTTCAAGACCCTGCCCTGGGGCGATCACGATGCGCTGCGCGCCGCGCTGGATGATACGGTCGCGGCTGTGATGGTCGAACCCGTGCAGGGTGAAGGCGGCATCCGCGCATTGCCCGACGCCTGCCTCAAGGGTCTGCGCGACCTGTGCGATGCGACCGGCGCGCTGATGGTTCTGGACGAGGTGCAATGCGGCATGGGCCGCACGGGGCGGCTTTTTGCGCATGAATGGGCCGGTGTCACGCCCGATATCATGATGGTTGCCAAGGGCATCGGCGGGGGCTTTCCGCTGGGTGCCGTGCTGGCCACCGCCAAGGCCGCGCGCCCGATGACAGTGGGCACGCATGGGTCCACCTATGGCGGCAATCCTCTCGCCTGTGCGGTTGGCGCGAAAGTGGTCGAGATCATCACCGCCGACGGGTTTCTGGAGGCCGTGCGCCGCAAGGGCGGGCAGATGCGCCAGCAGCTTGAAGCGCTTGTGGCCTGCCATCCGGCTGTGTTCGAGGAGGTGCGCGGCACGGGCCTGATGCTGGGGCTGAAATGCCGGATGCCCAACACCGATATCGTGAAGGCCGCGCAGGCCGCCTTCCTGCTGACGGTTCCCGCCGCCGACAATGTCATCCGCCTCCTGCCCCCGCTGACCATCTCTGAAGATGACATCACCGAAAGCCTGCGCCGCCTCGATCAGGCCGCAAGCACCCTCGCCTGAGTTCATCTTGGCAAAAACCGGGTACACGCGGGCAAAGCCCGCGCCCCCACCCCGACCAGAGGCCCGACCGATGCCCCATT
>SLQN01000309.1 GCA_007131465.1 Paracoccaceae bacterium | reverse complement strand
TATCGCCGGCAGCCAGTGGTCGACCCGCAAATACATTAACATGGCCCCGCTCTACGCGGAGCAAACCTCAACCCACGGAGCCGTCGCCTGAGAAAATGTGCGAAAGATCTTTGACACTACCAACTCAATGGGGCGTAACCGCCGCTTACGATAAACTGCCAACCAATCCCTTTGGCCTTGTCGTTGGGATTGCCGCGACGGTTCAGATAGCCCACCAGCAACGTGCCGGGGACCGCAAGCGAAAGAATAATCGAAATCCAGATCATGAAGGTCTCCTGTCACAAGTACGATCAGGAGATGGTCACGAGTCCGATACAGTTCAACAAACCTCGGCGCTACCGAGCAGTTGGCGCCACGTTCCAGAACACTACCCGCTCTGATCGATGCCGGGCCAGGCACACCTCCCAAGCTTTCGCGTCATAGTGCGGATCACTGTCGAAGGGCGGGGTGATCTTCGCCACCTTCCCGAACGCTAGCGGATACCGATGCACCTGCGCGCAGGCGACCTCGCGCTGGGTGAGGTCGCGGCCGACCTGCACGACATGCCGCCGGGCCTTCGGCCAGACGGCAGCCAGCCCGCGAGCCAGCACGCCCGATCCGGCAGCGCACCATACCTCTGTTGGGTCCTTCCGACGCGCCGCGCAGCAGCTTACTGCACCCGCTATTGGTAGCCGAGTGGCGATGCGAGATCAACCTGTGACAAATCCGGGGTAGTGGGTCAGTTTGAAATCACAAAGTGACCCACTGCCAAACCGTTACTCTTCGCCAGCGAAATGGTACATGCTGATACTTGCACCATATTCGGCCAGAAGCTTCAACTCGTTCCGGTCCTGGGCTATCGCAAAAGCGAGAAATGCAAGGGGTCGTCCGTTGATGGTCCCGAACACGGCGGCGCCGTCTATCAACAAATCCAGTTTAATAGTATCGCTTGAGTCTATCCTACCCCGGATGATGGAAGGCCGCCCGAGAGGCATGGACGCCCCGCGGGAATAGTCCAACTGGACAACGCCTGTTCCCGCATCAATTGTCAACTCGGCGCTTGGCTCTCCATCTGCGGCAACCCGCACTGCGATCCGGACCAGTCCGCCACCGGCTGCGTCAATTTCGGCGCTCATAAGGATGGGCTGCCCATCAGTCGAAAAACTGACCTGTGTCGTATCCCTGCCCTCGTCCATCGTCTGCGAAAAGCGGTCTGCAAAGGGCTGTGCGAAAGTTTGGCAAAGGGTGCGCAGTTCAGTCCCGCAAAGCTCAAGTTTTGTCGCAGGCGTCAGGACATGCACCCAGCCCGACTCGTGACGTTGCTGTTCATTGCGTATTTCATCTGCGATAATCCCGATGGCAATCAGATCACCCTCGGGTCCGCGTGCAAGTGTAGGTGCACGGTAGGTGGCAAGGATATCAAGCTGCCGGGGTTCAGGGTCGTCAGGCACATACCGGGTGCCATCGAAAGACCCCAGCCAATACAACGTGCGCGCGGGCACGCCTTCGACCACAGGTGTCCCCATTAGCATCCACGTGTCGCCCATCTCCAGCAAGACTGGCAATTCCAAATACTGGCCTGGCATCTCGGTGCCGCCCGTATCGAACAGCCCCGCCCGTTTCCATGTTTCGCCATCGTCCGAGCGATAACTGTATACGAGTGCTTCTGTATGGTCTGCCGACCCTGTGCCGATCAGCATGAGCCAACCATCATCGGTGCGCACGACCCAAGGGTCACGCATGTCCTGAAACTCGGAAGGGGTATCATGCTCGACGACCTGCACAAGTTTCAGGCTGCCATGCTCATCTGCCGTGGCCAATCCAATGCCGGCCCATTCTCCGTTCACGCCGGTGTAGACAACAGATGGCGGATCGTAGTCAGAAATCCAGTTGCCAACCCAGACGCCGCGCCGGTCAAAGCCTGTCGTGGGCATGAGCGCAGGTTTCTGTCGTGTCCATTCGGCCAGATCAGCCGAGGTTTGATGCCCCCAGACAATGTCACGCCAGAAGGCTCCATTTGGATTGGCCTGAAAATAAACATGCCACATGCCGTTACGCCATGTCAGCGCGTGCGGCTCGTTAGCCCAGCCGGTAGCGCCAAGCGTGAAAGTGCGGGGCCTGTCAGGATCATTTGCAAACCAACTTTCGGGGGTGTCCAGATTGGGGGGCCTTTCAGGCGCTGGTCCTGGCGCCACGGGATCATCAGTCTGCCGAACTGTGATCCGACTCATCACACCGTTTATCACGCCGAGGGGATGCATGCCTTGTTGAAAGCCCGTATCCGGCGCCCGACCGATAGCGAAAAGTCCTTCAACCGGGTCGGTGAAGTCGCCATTGGCTTGCGCCACCACTTCACCGTCCACCCGCAAGCGCAGCGTTTCGCCATCGTAATCGCCCGCAATGTGAACCCATTCTCCGACCGGCAAGGGATCATTGCCCGCGACCCTCAGGCCGCCCAATCGGATTTCGGGTTGCCGCCAACGATTGAGTCCGAGAAGAAAGCCATCTTCGGCAAGGTACACAATGGCCGCCGTGTCACCGGGTGGCGAGGCAAGTGCAAGCCACGCACCTGCCGCCACACCACGCGACGGGTCAAGTGATACACCTGACTCCGCTTCCAACCAGTTGGAGTTGCCGTCAAAACGAAACGTGTCATCAGAGCCGTCACTCGCAACCAGCGCGCGCTGTGCATAGGGGGTCGTCAAGCTGATTTCGCCAAGGTTCCAGGCGTCACCACGCTGCACAAGCGTATCGGCACTCGCCATAAAGGCAACAGACGCCGCCAGCGCGACCACTGGCGGCAAGAACTTATTCATCCGCATCGGCATCCTGCGCGGCAACCATTGCCGTGTTCCCGTCCAGCGAAAGTTGGAACATCGGGGCAGGTGCGCCGAACATCTCAAGATCCTCGTATTCCGGACGCTGGGCAAAACCCCATAGCACGTTAAGATAACTCATAACGCGGCCATCTGGCAGAACGAGGTAAGAGTAGACTTGCGCAGGCGCACTACGCGGGTTGGCGGCAACCAGCCCGTGTTCGTTCAGCGGCACAAGATGCCCGCGAATATTGCCCGATGCGGCCCGAAACCCATAAAGCCCGCGTGGCCCAGCGACTTCGGGCGAAAAAGTAAAGTCATGGGTTGAAAAGAAAAGATAAAGCCCGTCATCGCGCGTCACAACATGAGGCCGCTCAAGCTGCGAGTTCACCCCGGCCGAGATCAGGATCGGGGGCTCCATGTCCCAGTCGCCTTCGTCGTTGCGCGTGAGCATCCCGACCGTGCCGTTATACGGCCCCGGCACACCTGCTGCGTTGGCAGTGAACAGGATGTGTTCCTCGCCCGTCAGCGGATTGACAAAGAACTCCGGGTCGCGAAAGCCATAAACCGCTTCGGAGGCTAGGTAGGTCTCATAGGTGTCGTACCAGAATCCATCCGCTTCACCGATGATACGATGGTCCCCGACATTTTCAAAGGCAATGCCATCATCCGTCACGGCTACTGTCGCAGTAGCGGAGGCAAGGCGCTGCACAGTTGACGGGCGGCCTATCGCTTCGTTAAAAATCGAAACCGTGCCCGGCGCTTCATCTTCCTCAAGGCTTGCGGCATCCGGATCACCCACAGCGGTATAGAATAACGTCACCTCATCCGTATCAGGATCATACAACGCTGACCCCGCCCATTGACGCGACCCAAGACCCTCTTCGCGCTCAAAGATCCTGCCGCCGGGGCGCCATTCCCCATCGCGGGTATACCAGTAGCGCAGTTCCGAAAGTGTGTAGAATGCGTGGCCCGTTTCTTCGACTTCGTTCCAGGTTGAACTCAGTGCCACCATTATCACCCAACCGTCAAATTCGGTGACAGACCCATCCGGATTTCGGATCGGCCAAGCATCCCAGACATAAGTGCCTTCATCAAAATATTCTTGCGAATGGATCATCAGGGGCATGGTGACATGAATGTCCTGATTTATGGCTTCGACCATCTGCGGCGTCCACAAGGATGCCATCGACCCCGCGAAACGGAACGCCTCTGGTGTGATCATCCCGCTTTGATCCCTGTCTTCGAGTGACCCTGAAGCAGCGGCTTGGGGTTCGATATCGGGCGCATCATTCTCTGCGTCGGGCGCGGCTGAATTTTCTCCTGTCTCTGCCTGAGCAAGGTAAAGGCCAGATGTATCAGTGCTCTGAGATGTCTCCACCGGTGGGGAAGCCTGAGCGTGCGTCGCAAATAGAGCGATCGTAAAGGTTGCGAGGGTCGGTGACGTATGTGACATATTCAGTCCTTTCAAATCTCGGAGTTGGGGACAAACAGAGCCAATGTTTTCGGAGTGTCGTTCAATCTTCCTATTCAGAGGTCGAGAAGGGGCCGGAATGCAGGTCCCGCTCCTCGTTGCGCGCAGCGCCCCGGCGTGAGGGGCGGTTTATTGCTGATTGGAAGTCTTTTTCATCCAAACCAGAAGTTTTGTTGATCCGGGAAAGTCAGTCCTGCATCTGCGCATCACCGTTCTGCCGGGCAGATGCACCGTCGTCAGGGGCGGTGCCGTCCTGATCCACCGCATCGTCGGGGGCAATTGCATCATCGTTGCCATCCTGCCGTCCTGTGGAGATACGAACTTCTGGTTCACCGACAACTTCGACGGTCACTTCCGGGTCTTGCCCTTCATAGGTGACCACCGGTTCGCCCCGATTGAAAACGATCTCGGGTGACTCTGCTTCGTGACCCGGACTTACTGTCGCTTCTTGCCCATGAAACGTGATCCGAGGCTCAAGGTCACTTTCAGTTGCGCCTTGCGGCGCGAAACGGCCATCTTCAAGTTCTGTCAGTTCGGACGGACCAGCGCCGCCGATCGTCAGTTCGATCACCGGATCCGGCATGCTGACCGT
>SLQN01000349.1 GCA_007131465.1 Paracoccaceae bacterium | reverse complement strand
CTGGCGCGGGTCTTTCGGACGGCCAGCCATGACGATCGGATGGGCGTGCTACGCGCGCATCCCGACCTTGCAGGCAAACTGGCGGCAGCGAAGCGGCTGACCGCGGAATCGACGCAGGAGCAGGCCAGTGCGGGGCTGGATGCGCTGACCGATGCGGAACGCAGCCGGTTCGAGGCGCTGAATGCGGCCTATATCGCCAAACACGGGTTCCCTTTCATCATCGCAGTGCGCGACAATACCAAAGCGTCGATCCTTGCAGCCTTTCAGACGCGGGTCGCAAATGACACGGAAACCGAATTCGCCACGGCCTGCGCGCAGGTGGAACGTATCGCGGAATTGCGGCTGAAGGAGATCCTGCCGTGACCGGGTCATCGCCCGAGCCACGTATGGCGCGCGTCCTGACCCCTGCCCCGCTGACAGCAGAAGCCTTTACACCCTTCGGCGATGTTCTGGAAATTGCGGGGGCGCCCGACAATCTGATCAATCAGGGGCTATGTGGGCGGTTTCATGACCGGGCGCGGCTGGATTTCGCGGATGGGCGCGCCGGAATTTCGCTGTTCGATGCAGTCCCGCGCGCCCTGCCTTACCTGCTGGAGATGATGGAACGCCACCCCGAGGGCTCTCAGGCCTTCATCCCGATGCACGAGCATCCGTTTCTGGTTATCGTGGCCGAGGATGATGCAGGGAGCCCGGCCATGCCGCGCGCCTTTGTGACGACTGGCGCGCAGGGCATCAACCTGCACCGCAACACATGGCATGGGGTGCTGACACCGCTGGCCAGTCCCGGCCGGTTTGCGGTGATTGACCGGATCGGGACGGGTGCAAATCTTCAGGAACACTGGTTCAAAACACCCTGGCAGGTACGCGCAGCGGCGTAACCTTTCCGATGGCTCAGGCCACAGCTTCCATTTCGGCGATGATGCTGTTCACGATATCCGACATCAGCCCTTCATCGTCGCACTCGGCCATGACCCGCACCAAAGGTTCTGTCCCTGATTTGCGGATCAACAGCCGCCCGCGCCCGTTCAGCCGTGCCTTGCCATCCTCGATGGCGGCCTGCACTTCGGCCTTGGACAAAAGGTCCACCCCCGGAGCATAGTGCAGGTTTTTCAGCATCTGCGGCACGGGGTCAAAACTCCGGGTCAGCAGTGATGCGGGCTTGCCAGTCTCGATCATCGCCTGAAGAAATTGCAGCGCCGCGATCAGGCCATCCCCTGTCGTGGCATAATCCGTCATCACGATATGGCCGGACTGTTCCCCCCCAAGGTTCCAGCCGCCCTGACGCATGCGCTCCACGACATACCGATCCCCGACCGAGGTCCGTTCCATCCGCAGCCCCTGATCCTTCAGATAAATCTCCAGCCCGAGGTTCGACATCACTGTAGCCACCAGAACCCCGTCGCGCAGGCGCGCGGCTTCGGCCCAGCGGCGGGCGAACAGCGCCATGATCTGGTCGCCATCAGCGATCTGGCCGCGTTCGTCGATCAATATCACCCTGTCGGCATCGCCATCCAGCGTGATCCCAAGATCAGCCCCGGTTTCCAGCACTTTTGCGGCACAGGTGCGCGGATGGGTCGAGCCGCAATCGAGGTTGATGTTCAGCCCGTTCGGCGTCGTACCGATGGGGATTACATCGGCCCCGAGTTCCCACAGAAGCTGTGGCGCGACCCGATGCGCCGCGCCATTTGCGCAATCCAGCACGATCCGCAGCCCGTTCAGTTGCGTCCCGCGCCCCAGGGTCGTCTTGGCATATTCGACATATCGACCACCCGCATCGTCGATACGCTTGGCGCGGCCGATATTGGCAGGTTGCGCGGGAATGATCTCCTCGCCGATGATGGTCTCGATCTGGGTTTCATCAGCATCCGACAGCTTGTAGCCATCGGGGCCGAAAAACTTGATCCCGTTATCCTGATGCGCATTGTGGCTGGCGGAAATCATAATCCCCAGATCCGCGCGCAAGGACCGGGTCAGATAGCCCACAGCCGGGGTGGGAACAGGTCCCAGCAACAGCACATTCATGCCGGTGCTTGTCAGACCGGCAGTCAGCGCTGTCTCGATCATGTAGCCCGAAAGGCGCGTGTCCTTGCCGATGACGACGCGATGCCCGTTGCTGCCGTCGCGACGGAAATGACGGCCGGCTGCCGCGCCCAGCTTCAGCGCCATCTCGGCTGTCATCGGATAGGTATTCGCTGTTCCCCGCACGCCGTCGGTTCCAAAAAGCCTGCGTGTCATGCCACTGCCCCGTTTTCTTTAATATTTAAAGCCAGCCACATCTGAAGCGCCTGTCGTGTTTCACCAACATCATGTACCCGCAGGATCTGCGCTCCCTGCGCTGCCCCCTGCAACGCAACAGCCAGAGACCCTGCGACCCGGTCGCGTGCCGCATCGACACCTGTCAACGTGCCGATGAAGCGCTTGCGCGAGGCTCCGAGCAGGATAGCACAGCCGATCTCGTGCAGCAGCCCCAGACTGCGCAGCAAGGCAAGATTATGCGCACATGTCTTGCCAAAGCCGATGCCCGGGTCAATGATAAGGCGGTTGCGGTTGATCCCGGCCGCCTCGGCGCGCATCACGGCATTGTCCAGCCACTCTCTGACATCCAGCTTAACGTCTTCATAATGCGGATTTTTCTGCATGGTCTGCGGTGTGCCCTGCGCGTGCATCAGGCACAGTGGAACGCCTGCCTCTGCCACCAGCAGCGCCATGTCACAGTCCCATGACAGGGCTGAAACATCATTCACCATATCCGCCCCCGCCTCCAGCGCGGCACGGGCCACAGCGGCCTTGCGGGTGTCGATCGAGATCGGAACACGCACCCCCTCGTCGCGCAGGGCTCGAATCAGGGGGGCGGTGCGCGCGATCTCGTCGGCGACAGGCACATCTTGCGCGCCCGGACGCGTGGACTCGCCGCCGATATCCAGCAAATCGGCACCTTTTTCAACCATATGGCGCGCCTGGGCCATGGCCGTTGGGGCCTCTGCGAACTGGCCACCATCCGAAAAACTGTCAGGCGTCACATTCAGGATTCCCATGATCAACGGGCGATCCAGCGCCAACCCGCAAAGCGGTGGCAGGGGGCGCAGCAGATCCGCGTCGCGCACCGCATCAAAGGCGCGCAGGCGGGGCGGGGCATCGCGGGCAAGGTCCTGAATGGCCGAGATGCGCAAGGCGCGCTGGCCACGCAACGGTGGCATGTCCGGACCAGCAAGGGCAGAGGGGCACAGGAGCGGAAGGCGATAGATCATGGCTGTTCTCTGCCCAAAGGCGCGCGGTCTTGCAAGCCTCAGCGTGGCAATGTGCCCTGTTCCACGTGACTGCCGCGCGGGGCGTTCATGCCTTCGGGCGCAAGCAATCGCAGCGCGGCGACATGCTCGGCCAGCCAGAGCGCGAGTGCAAGGCCATCGCCTGTCTGCGCATCGGGGCTGTCGGTGGAATCCAGCACCAGCTTCGAGGGCGCCCAGACAATCATCTGGCCCTGTTTCATCGCCCAATCAATTTCCGTGCGACTGGCCACGACAATGCACCGCCGGTCGCGCGCGGCCAGCCGCCAGGCGTTCTGTTCCATCGCCAACAACTCGATCCGGCGTTGCACGGCCCGGTGGCCAGTCTGGGCCACAGGCTGCGGCGGCAGGCCCACACACAGGATCACCGGGGCGCCCCCGGCCTGCAACCGATCCAGCAGCGCGGCCAGATCGGGGGCGTCTATGGTGGCATTGTCCAGATAGACCACCAGCGGCTGAACGGCTGTTTCCGTCCCGGCTGCATCCACCGCGCGCAGCGGCTGGGCCGCGCGGGTGCGCACGATCTCGACCCCCAAGGCCCCTGGTCCGCGATCAAGCTTCTCCACCCGCACGAAGGCGCGCATGGCCTGCGGTTCCAGCAAGATCCGTTCGGCCACGCGTTCGGCCAGTGTTTCCAGAAGGTTCAACCGTTCTGCAACCAGTTCGGCGGCAATCGCCTCGGTGATCCTGTCATAGGACAGGATGCGGTCCACATCGTCCTCAAGGGGCGCGGGATGGGGCCGGACTTCGACAACGACATTGAAGCGCACGCGCTGCGTGTGTCCGCGTTCGGCCTGAAACGCCCCGATCTCGACCTCTGCGACATGGTCGCGCAGGCTGATCCGGTCGCGCGGGTCGGCCGGGGCGGTGGCTTCGGCGCGCGCCTGTGGATGGGCAAAGGCGAGATGGATGTCAGAAGTCATGAGGGATGTCCTTTGCCACAGGTTCGTGCCTGTCTAGTGTTCCTGGCCGTCAATCGCAATCGCATCAGATGATCGTCTGCGCGCGACGTTACCGCCCTTCGGAAACACCAGAATGACGAAACCCGCCCCAAGCGGGCGGGGGGGCGACATTGCCGGTGATGATTTGCGACACCCGGTCACGCGCCCTTCTGCGAATGCAGGGGCCTACCCGCGATAGAACAGATGCGCGCCGATATGGGTGGTCTGCGTAAAGCGGCTGGCCCAGGTTGGGTTCACGCTCGTGGTGTGGAAGAACAGCGCGCCATGCGTCAGCCCGCGATAACCGCCTTCCGCCATGACCTGCGCAATGCGCCGCGCCATCGACGCCGCGCGCCGGTTCGGCATGGCAAGCGAATTGCCGTCACAGGCGAAACTGAACTGGCATCCCCCAATCCGCCCTTCGACCACGCCCTGATAGACGACCCCGCAGATCGAATTCGGGAAGCGACCGGAATCGACCCGGTTGAGGATGACCTCGGCCACGGCAAACTGCCCCGGTATGCTTTCGCCGCGGGCTTCATGGTAGATCGCGGTTGCCAGACAGGCTTCCTGCCGGGTCAGGTCGCGCGCGTTCACCTGGCGCAGCCAGGACCGGCTGTAATGCACGATACGGCGTTCCAGCGCGGCAGG
>SLQN01000365.1 GCA_007131465.1 Paracoccaceae bacterium | reverse complement strand
TGGCGGGCGGTCGAACAGCATCATGATGTTCATCGCCACGACGATATAGAGCGGCAACGCCACCACAAGTGCGAACAACGCCCAGCGTCTGCGGGCTTTCCAGGAGAGTGTCATCAATCTGCAAACGGGTCCGTTACTAGAATTGTGTCATCGCGTTCGGGTGAAGTGGAAAGTAGGGCGACAGGACAATCGATCAACTCTTCCACCCGGCGCACATACTTGATCGCGTTCGCGGGCAGGTCGGCCCAGCTTCGCGCGCCCTCGGTGGACTCGGCCCAACCCGGAAGTTCCTCATAGATGGGCGTACAGCGCGCCTGCGCGTCGGCGGCGGTGGGCAGATAATCCAGCCGTGTGCCGTCCAGATCATAGCCGACGCAGATTTTCAGCACCTTGAACCCGTCCAGCACATCCAGCTTGGTCAGCGCGATGCCGGTCACCCCTGAGGTGGCGCAGGTCTGACGCAGCAGGCACGCATCGAACCAGCCGCAACGGCGCTTGCGGCCTGTCGTCGTACCAAATTCATGCCCGCGCGTGCCCAGCGTTTCGCCATCAGCGTCGTGCAATTCGGTCGGGAAAGGGCCTTCGCCGACGCGAGTGGTGTAGGCTTTCACGATGCCAAGGACGAAATCAATTGCACCGGGGCCCACGCCCACACCTGTCGCGGCCTGTCCGGCAATGACATTGGACGAAGTCACATAAGGATAAGTCCCGAAATCCACATCCAGAAGCGCACCCTGCGCGCCCTCGAACAGGATGCGCTTGCCGGCACGGCGCTTGTCATGCAGCACCTTCCAGACGGGCGCGGCGTATTTCAGGATTTCCGGCGCGATTGCGCGCAGGCTCGCCAGCAGCGCGTCGCGGTCGATCGGGTCCAGCCCCAGCCCGCTGCGCAGGGCGTTGTGATGCACGAGTGCGCGGTCCACACGGGTTTGCAGCGTCGCGTCATCGGCCAGATCGGCCACGCGGATCACGCGGCGGCCAACCTTGTCCTCATAGGCCGGGCCGATCCCGCGCCCGGTCGTGCCGATCCGCGCGACTGAGTTCAGGTTTTCACGTGCGCGGTCCAACTCGCCATGAAACGGCAGGATCAGGGGCGTGTTCTCTGCAATCATCAGGGTTTCGGGGGTGATCGTCACGCCCTGCGCGCGGATCGTCTCGATTTCCTGCAACAGATGCCACGGGTCCAGCACCACGCCATTGCCGATGACCGACAGCTTGCCGCCGCGCACAACGCCCGAAGGCAATGCGTGCAGCTTGTAGACCTTGCCATCAATGACCAGCGTATGGCCTGCATTATGGCCGCCCTGAAATCGGGCCACCACATCGGCGCGCTCTGACAGCCAGTCCACGATCTTGCCTTTCCCCTCATCCCCCCACTGGGCGCCGACAACTACGACATTGGCCATCCGGTGTTCCTCTCCGCAAAAGCAGTCCGGGGGCTGTCATACCCCTACGGCGCGCCGTGTGAAACCCGAAATAGCGTGCCGATGCCCGCCTGTCCGGCCCGAAACGGGGTTGCGGCAGGGCCGCGCAGCCCCTAAGTAGGCGGCACACGGAAAAACGGGTTGTCCTGATGCAGAATGTCGTGCTGATTGTCCATCTCCTGCTGGCGCTGACGCTGATTGGCGTGGTGCTGGTCCAGCGGTCCGAAGGTGGCGGGCTTGGCATTGGCGGGGGCGACAGCAACCCCAGCGCCGGGCGGCCTCCGCTTACAGCGATGGCGAAGCTGACATGGGGGCTTGCGATAGCCTTCATCGCAACGTCGCTGACGCTGACCGTCATCGCGGCGCAGCAATCCTCCACGTCATCGGTTCTGGACCGTCTTGGCACACCGACAGCGCCCAGCGCGCCGACTGTTCCGACATTGCCGCTGGGCGACAGCTTGCTGCCACCACCTGCGGCTGACGACACGCTGGCGCCGCCCCCGATTGACTGAGTTTTCCTACAATCGGTGGTAGGGAAGCGGTTTTTGCCCCGCGTCATCTTGCGGCCTTATTGCAGTTTCACGGAATGTGGCCTATATCTCGGCCCCCGTGATGGGTGTTGCCCCGACATAGGGCAGCGAACCTGATTCATGTGTGATCACGGGGGGCGCGAAGCCATGGCGCGGTATGTTTTCATCACAGGCGGCGTCGTATCAAGCCTTGGCAAGGGGCTGGCCTCGGCCGCGCTTGGCGCGCTGTTGCAGGCGCGGGGCTTCACGGTGCGGCTGCGCAAGCTCGACCCCTATCTGAACGTCGATCCCGGCACGATGTCGCCGTTTGAGCATGGCGAGGTCTTCGTGACCGATGACGGCGCGGAAACCGATCTGGACCTTGGCCATTATGAACGATTCACCGGCGTTGCGGCGCGGCGCACTGATTCGGTCTCGTCGGGGCGCATCTATTCCAATGTGCTGGAGAAGGAACGCCGGGGCGATTATCTGGGCAAGACCATTCAGGTGATCCCGCATGTGACCAACGAGATCAAGGATTTCCTGGCCATCGGCGCGGATGAGGTCGATTTCATGCTGTGCGAGATCGGCGGAACGGTGGGCGATATCGAGGGACTGCCGTTCTTTGAAGCCATTCGCCAGTTCGGTCATGAACGCCCGCGCGGGCAATGCATCTTCATGCATCTGACGCTGCTGCCCTATCTGGCCGCATCGGGTGAATTGAAGACCAAGCCCACGCAGCATTCGGTCAAGGAATTGCAAAGCATCGGGATTGCGCCCGATATCCTTGTGTGCCGGTCCGAACATCCCATCCCCGAAAAGGAACGCCAGAAGATCGCCTTGTTCTGCAATGTGCGCCCCGAGGCCGTGATCCCGGCCTATGACCTGAAATCCATCTATGAAGCGCCGCTGGCCTATCACCGCGCCGGACTCGATCAGGCGGTGCTCGATGCCTTCGACATCAACCCCGCCCCGCGCCCCAATCTGGACCGTTGGGAAGATGTGCTTGACCGGCTGCAAAACCCCGAAGGCAATGTGCGTATTGCCATCGTGGGCAAGTATGTGCAACTGGAAGACGCCTACAAGTCGATCAAGGAAGCGCTGGTGCATGGCGGCATCGCCAACCGGGTGAAAGTCCATGTGGACTGGATCGATGCCAGCGTCTTCGACAGTGCCGATCCCGGCCCCTATCTGGAAAACTTCCACGCCATCCTTGTGCCCGGCGGCTTTGGCGAACGCGGGACCGAAGGCAAGATCCGCGCCGCCAGCTATGCGCGCGAAAAGAAGATCCCCTATTTCGGCATCTGTCTGGGCATGCAGATGGCCGTGATCGAGGCGGCACGCAATCTGGCCGGGATCACCGATGCCGGGTCCGAGGAATTCGACGTGGAAGCCGGGGCCAAGCGGTTCACGCCCGTCGTCTATCACCTGAAGGAATGGGTGCAGGGCAATCACAAGGTCGAACGCAAGATCAGCGATGACAAGGGTGGCACGATGCGGCTTGGGGCCTATTCGGCCACGCTGACCCCCGGCTCTCGCGTGGCAGAGATCTATGGCAGCACCCGGATCGAGGAACGCCACCGCCACCGCTATGAGGTGGACCTGGAGTTCCGCGAGGCGCTGGAAGGCAAGGGGCTGACCTTCTCGGGCATGTCCCCCGATGGCAAACTGCCCGAAATCGTCGAGCATGAGGATCACCCCTGGTTCATCGGTGTGCAGTTCCACCCCGAACTGAAATCCAAGCCCTTCGACCCGCACCCGCTGTTTGCCGATTTCGTGCGCGCGGCGGTCGAGGTGTCGCGGCTGGTCTGATCTGGTCGCCCCCTCATTCCGTCGTGGATTGGCAGTTTCGTGTCGCGCATTGGCGCGCCGGACGGGGCGCTTTGCGGCAGTGTCGCGCGCATGGATGACCTTGCCCCGGATTCACCCCAGACTGGCCTGCACCTGACAGACCGCCCCGCATGGGGCTATCTGCTGCGCGATTTTCTGGAAATGTATCGCATCATCCCGGCGGGTGGCAGCGCGAAGATTCGCGCGCATCAGCGCTTGGTGCGTGAGAAGATCACGGGCGTTCTGCGCGCCAATCCGCCGCTGCGCGTCACTGACGCCGCGACCAAGCCCGTGACCGGCCATTTGCAGCGCGCCCTCGATCAGGGGCGCGGCACACCCATGAGCCGCGTGATCCGCAGCATCGACGGACTGGCCGGGCAACTGTCATGGCAATATGGCTATGACAAGGTCCCGCGCGGGCTGGACCAGAAATACGCCTATGCCGAACTGCTTGGCCCCACAGGGCCGGTCCAGAGTGACCAGATCATCCTTGGCCTGGTGCTGTTTGCGCCCGGCTGCATCTACCCCACCCATGCGCATGACGGGATCACGGAAAGCTATATCTGCCTGTCGGGTGCGATGTCACAGAACGATCAGGGGGTGTATGTGCCCGGTTCCATGATCTTCAACCTGCCGGGGCAGATGCACCGGATCACCGTGGCCGATCTGGAACCCTCGCTGCTGGCCTATGCCTGGATCGGCCCGCCGGAGAAGCTGTTGTCGCAGAAGATGGTGTTCAGCCGCAAGCCGCGCAAAACCCTCTGACAGGGGCTGGTCTTTCGATGCGTCCTGCGCATACTGTGCGCGGACCCATGACAGACAGGATCCAACCCATGACCAACCCCTTTGAGCAACGCCTGGCCGAGCTTGGCCTCAGCTTGCCCGACGCGCCCGCACCTGCGGCAAACTATGTCCCTTTCGTGCAAAGTGGCGCGCTGGTATTCATTTCCGGCCAGATCAGCGCCGGGCCGGACGGGCTGATCACGGGCAAGCTGGGCGCCGATCTGGAGGTCGAGCAGGGCGTGGCCGCCGCGCGCGCCTGCGCGCTGGCGCTGATGGCGCAACTGCGCGCGGCTTGTGGTGGCGATCTGACGCGGCTCAGGCGCGTGGTGAAGCTGACGGGGTTCGTGAACTGCACCCCCGAT
>SLQN01000056.1 GCA_007131465.1 Paracoccaceae bacterium | reverse complement strand
GCGCCTGCGAACGGCAGCATGACCCCTTTCAACGAGGCCTCCGCATCGGTGGTCGATTTGCCCTGACTATCCAAGGCCCAGCCCTCTGGAATGGGTTCTCCGCGCCGGGCCGCAATACGAATATGACCGCGCGCGGCAACGCTGGTGGCCATGTCCATCACCCAGGGAGCGTGGCGCCCAGCAGGGCAAGCCATTGCAATGGGGTTGGTGCCAAACATCGGCTCCATACTCCCGAAGGGCGCAAGCGATTTGGATGCGGGTGACAGAACAATCCCGATGCACCCAGCTTCGGCGGCACGCAAGGCGTATACCGAAGCGGCACCAAAATGATTGCTGTGCTTGACGGTGGCGCCGCCAAGACCGAATTTCCCCGCCTGCTCCAGCACGAGGTCCATGGCGTAATTGGCAGCCACTGCACCCATGGCATTATCTGCATCGATAGAGACGGCCCACGGATAGGTTCTGGTAATTCTCAATTCGGGTCTAGGGTTGACCAGTCTGGCATGTAATCGATCAAGATATGCGCCAGAACGGACAACGCCATGTGTATCGACGCCCCGCAAGTTGGCAACGATCATCGAATCAGTCACCTGCCGAGCGTGTGCGCGAGATAGACCTACATGCTGGAACGCATCTGATAAGAATTCAGACAGGGAATCTGCACAGAAAAGCGAATGCTCCGCGCTCATTCAATGCCGTCCATCTGCGATAAGCAGACGCCTTGAAAAACTGAAATGACCGCGTTGATATGGTATTGTCGTGTCATCATCTTCCTCTTTCAGGGTAATGGCTGACTTGCTTATCAGGCACCAAAATGCGACTCAAAACTGAAGCAGAGGACGGAGTTCCAGGACAGATCGCATCTCGTCGATGCCCAGCACCTGCGCAATAAGCGCCTCGGTTTGCTCCGTGCCCAGTAAAGGTGCCATAAGGTCGCGCGCTTTCGCCGATACATCTTCCCGGTCCATCGGATTTGTCGGCGTGCCTTTGACCGCGACCGTATGGTGGAACAGTTCTCGCCCGTCCTTCAGCAGGATCGTCAATTTGGCCTGACGCGCAGGTTCGGCGATTGTCAGCTCTGGGCTGTAATGCAGTGTGGTCCGGTTACGCAAACCAACCAGTTGCGGCTCGCTCATGCGTCCATAGTCATGCGCCGCATCAAATGTCAGCATGTCATCGACAAGTGCCAGCGCCATCAGTTGCTGAACATTGAGATTCGGCATTGGCCGATTGTCGACGAGGTGTGCGCGGTCGTCAGGCAGTTCAAGAACCATCGACTCGATCATGTCGGCGCTTAATTGGTGCTCACGCTTAAGAACCGTTACTGCATCCAGCGCTGCTTGGCTCGGAGAGCCAATGCACCACTTTTTGATCGAGGCCTGCAATATCTCGAAGCGGACACCCAGCCCCTCAACCAGGGCGTCGGGGCGCGGATCAGTGCTGAAGGCCGAAAAGAAGTTGTTGTGACCGGACAGCGCATCATCGACTCCGGTGCAACCTGCCGCAACCATGGTCGCAGCGGCAAGAGCATTGCGCGCTGTCATGCCGCCGAAATCGAACGCCTTTTCGACATGCTGGTCATCGCGGATCCAGCATTGCACGCCCGAAGCCTGTTGTACGGCATAGGACAACTGATGGCGTACTTGCGTGTCGTTGAGCCCCAACAACGCACCCGACGCAGCCGCGCCGCCGAAAAGTGTCCCGACGCTATGGGTGCTGTGACCGCCCGCATAAAGCTTCCGCGGCCCCAGCGAAAGGTTGAAACGCACGCCAATGTCGTAGCCCAGCACCACGGCCTTCAGGAAGTCTGCCCCTGACCGGCCTGCAAGTTCACCCGCGGCGAGGGCGGAGGGAACGACTCCGCAACCTGGATGAAACCGTCCGCCCAGGTGCGAGTCGTCGGTTTCGTCGGCATGGGCATGCATACCATTGACGAGTGCCGCGTTCACGGCATTGGTCAGGAAGCGCGCTCCGATGACAGTGCAATCGGGCCGTCCACCAAGGCTGTCCACATAGTCGATCGCCAACCTGCCTGGTTTCAGGCGAGCCCCCGACACCATTGCCGCGATCGTATCGAGAATATGATGTTTGGCCTTCTCGACCACAGGGGCAGGTAGCTCGCGTTCAAGCGATCTGGCGATATAGGCGCTCAGATCCATCATGATCGGTGAGACGGGTTCGATATTGATTGTCATGTATTGCCTCTGGTTGAGTATGTTTGGACGGTCTCGCGGGTCACCCTGTGTCGAAACCGTCAAGGGAAACCATGCAACCCATGGTAAATTAGTTCATGTACATTCCACCATTAACGTGGACCGTCTGGCCGGTGATGAAAGCACTGGCAGGTGAACACAGCGCGTTCACGCAATGCGCCACCTCTTCAACCAGACCCATGCGGCCCATTAGCGTGGTCGCGTTCCGAGGCATCTGCGGAATTGGTCCCGCATCGTTGGAGCGCGGCCCGCCGATCTGCCCGGGCACCACGCAATTGACCCGCACGCCCGACCTCGCGAACTCCACCGCGAGAGATCGCGTCAACCCCAGCAGTCCTGCCTTGGCTGCAGCGACATGTGCGCGCTGACCGGCACCGATATGTGCGGACACCCCGCCGATATTGATGATCGTGCCGCCTTCGCGCGCGGTCATTTGCTTCAGCGCTTCGCGGCTGCACAGAAAAGTGCCTTCCATGATTACGCTGTTCACACGACGCCACTCATCTAGTGACATGTCCAGAAAGCCGTGCTCGCCGCGCACCGCGGCATTATTGACCAGTATGTCGAGGCCGCCGAATTCCGCCGCGATCTCGCCGAAAATGCGGCAGACCGCGTCCTCATCCGAAACGTCACCGACGGTAACCATTGCGCACCGCCCGAGTTCACGAACTTCCTGCGCAACTGCTTCGGCGTCTTCGCGCGCAGTTCGCGCATGGACCACAACATCTGCACCCGAGCGCGCCAACTCCAGCGCGATGGCCCGTCCAATGCGGCGCGCCGAACCGGTGACAAGAGCAATCTTTCCGTTCAGGGGCAGTGTAGCCGTCATAATTCTCATCTCATTTTCATGTCTGGGAAAAGCGAAGGTGTCAGACGCGGCTCTCAACCCACAATGCGTGGTCGAAAAGCCGCATGTCATGGCCGCGACGTCCCACCAGCTGGATCCCGAGCGGCATGTTGTCGATGCGCGTCGACAGCGGCACCGTGATCGCGGGCACATGCAAAGAGGTCCAAAGCACACAGAACTCTGACAGGCCGGTGGACGAAAGACCCTTGGGCGCAATGCCCGAGGTGGCGGGGCAAACTACAAAGTCATAGGGCTGGAAAAACTCACCGGCGAAGGCGCGCGCGCGCTCCAGGATTTCAACGGCGTCGATGTAATCTTCGAAAGAGACGCGCATACCGTCAGTCATGCGGCCTTCGCGCAACAGCGGGCTTAGCAAAGCCATGTGTTCACGCCGCTCGGCCGTGAGCGAACGCACCAGTTCGTAGCTGGTAATGCGCCGGTGACAGGCCTGAAGCTCGGCAAAGGCATCTGGTGTATCGAGATCCCGGACCTCGGCACCTTCGGCCGCAAAACTGGCAACGGTTGCCTCGATGAGGGCGCGCGCCTCGGGCTCCACCTTGTCCCAGAATGGCGTGCGGCAAAAGCCGATGCGCAGCTTTGCATCCGTCTGGACTGTCGGCGGACGGGTTGGCTTTTCAAGAAGAACGTCGCGCATCAATGCACAATCGCCAACCGTACGCGCTATGATGCCTACGGTGTCCATCGCAGGTGCCGATTGCTTGACGCCCATCAGGCCCATAATACCGAAGGAGGGGCGATACCCCACCAGGCCGCAAAAACTGGCCGGGCGGATTGTTGATGCTGTGGTCTGTGTCGTCAGTGCGATTGGGGCCATGCCATCAGCGACTGCCGCGACACATCCGCTGGACGAGCCGCCCGGCGTGCGCTCGAGATCCAGCGGATTGCGAGTATGCCCGGGTAATCGGTGTGCAAATTCCGCCGTGATCGCCTTGCCAAAAATCAACCCCCCAGCCGCGCGCACCGCCGCGACCGGAGCGGCGTCGATTTTGGGGCAGTAGCCGGTGTAGATTGGTGATCCATAGGCTGTTGGCATTTGGGCCGTGTCCATTATGTCCTTGATCGCCACAGGAATTCCATGAAGCGGACCAATGCGGGGCGTGCGGTCCAGCATTCGTGCCGTTTCAAGCGCCAGGTCTGCGTCGAAATATGCCCAGGCCTGAACTTCAGGTTCGCGCTCCCTGACCCGCTCGATGCAAGCGCTTGTAAGTCGCTCTGATGTCAGTTCGCCAAGTTCGATCCCGCGTGACAGCTCGACCACGCTGCTTTGAAGCAATTCATCTGCGTTCATTTTTCAGATATCTCGCGTTCCACATTTGATCCAGATGTCACTCCCCCCAGTTGACGACGGTGGCGCAGCCAGGCCAACATGAGCGCCACCGAGAAAATACCAAGCCCCATGAGATCGGTAAGCCAGCCGCTGTAGATCATCAGCGTTGATGCGATTACCGCGACAACTCTCTCGGTCCAATGCAGATTGATGCGCAACCAGCCCGCTGATCCAACCGATAGCGCGAAAATTCCGAAAGTTGCGGTCGCTGTGCCATAGACGATCTCCAATGCGGTTCCGTTCATAAGGATCGGCGGGCTAAACACGAAGATGAATGGCAAAATGAACACCGAAAGTCCCAGCCGGAATGCTATGATACTGGTTTTCCATGGGTCGGACCCGGCCACAGCCGCGGCAGTATACGAGGCCATCGCGACCGGCGGTGTAATCGCGGATTTTGAAGCGGCGTAGATGATGAACAGATGCGCCGCCATGAGCGAGGCCCCCATACTCGTCAGCCCCGGCCCCAACAGGGAACCTAGCACGATATAGGCAGCCGTTG